>JANMAN010000486.1:0-5510 GCA_031359885.1 Tardiphaga sp.
CCTTTTTGCTTTTTGCCGTCAGTAGCTTGCGGTTGATCAAGCATTCCGCGATCTGCACCGCGTTCAGCGCCGCGCCCTTGCGCAGATTGTCCGACACGCACCACAGCACGAGGCCGTTTTCCACCGTCGCATCTTCGCGAATGCGGCTGATGTAGGTCGCGTCCTCGCCGGCCGCTTCATACGGCGTCACGTAGCCGCCGGGTTCGCGCTTGTCGATCACGAGACAGCCGGGCGCGTTGCGCAGAATGTCGCGCGCTTCGTCGGCCGAAATCGGATTCTCGAACTCGATGTTGACCGACTCCGAATGGCCGACGAACACAGGCACGCGCACGCAAGTCGCGGTCAGCTTGATTTTGGGATCAAGAATCTTCTTGGTCTCCATCATCATCTTCCACTCTTCTTTCGTGAAGCCGTCCTCCATGAACACGTCGATCTCGGGGATGACGTTGAAGGCGATCCGCTTCGGAAACTTCTTCGACACGACGTCGCTGACGGTGAACACCGCTTTGGTCTGCGAGAACAATTCGTCCATCGCATCTTTGCCCGCGCCTGACACCGACTGATAGGTCGAGACCACGACGCGTTTGATGACGGCCTTGTCGTGCAACGGTTTCAGCGCGACGACGAGCTGCGCGGTCGAGCAGTTCGGGTTGGCAATGATGTTCTTCTTGGTGAAGCCGGCGACGGCCGCGGCATTCACTTCCGGCACGATCAGCGGCACGTCCGGGTCCATGCGCCAGGCCGACGAATTGTCGATCACGACGGCGCCCGCGGCGGCGATCTTCGGCGACCACTCCAGCGACACGGCCCCGCCCGCCGACATCAGACAAATGTCCACGTCGCTGAAATCATAATTCTCCAGCGCCTTGCATTTCAGGGTTCGGTCGCCGTAGGACACTTCGGTGTTGAGGCTGCGGCGCGAGGCCAGCGCCACGACCTCGTCGGCGGGAAATTTCCGCTCGTCCAGGATGTTGAGCATTTCACGCCCGACATTGCCGGTCGCTCCGACCAGCGCGACTTTGTAACCCATCATTCACTCTCCAACGAAAAATGCTCCGGCTCCGCGTGCGGCGGAAACGAAAGCACCACAGCTTCTATGCGAGAAACACCGTCGAGACAACGTTTGTCGGCAAGGCGGCCATGCAACCCAATTTCCGTTTCGATCCGCGTACCGCGCTCAAGCGCACGGCCTACGAGACCGCCGCTCTGGGTCTGCGGCTGGTCGGCTATCTGGCAATTCTCGCGCTGCTGGTGGCCGGCGCGGTGATGCTATGGGAACAGTTGCCGGATGCGGTCGCGCAAGCGCGCGGCGTCGCGGTCAGCGCCGGCTGGACGATCGATCCGCCTCCGCTGCGCGGCAGCCTTTGAGGCTCGACGACGGCAACGTTTGGCAATCGGCTTCATTGTCACATGATCGAGATTAGTCGCCCTGTGTGGCCGGATTGACCTTGCCGCGCCCGGCTCTCGCCCGCTAGATGATCTCAAATCGCCACGTTTGAGGCCATGCGGCCGCCCATGTTTGCCCAAGAGGTACCGATGACCCGATCATTCTCAGCCAAGCGCCTTGCGGTCCTGCTGGCCGCAACAGCCGTGGTCGTCACCGGCTTTGCCGTCTCTTCGGCTGACGCCCAGCAGCGTTACGACGAGCGGGGCCGACCCTATTACGGCCGCAGCGGTCCGAATTCGTCCTACCAGGCCGGTCCGCGCACCCGCGTATACGTCAGCCGGCGTTCCTGGCTCGATGCCGGCACGGAAGTGCTGCCGGGTGAGCGCAAGTTCACCGATTATGCGTTCCCGCCCGGCCAGTCATTCGGCCAGCAGAACCTGAACCGGCCGCTGGATCGCCAGCCGCTCGGCCCGAATTCGGATTTCGGTCTCGGCGACGGCTTCAACGGCCCGAGGCCGTTTCCGCTTTATTGATCGAATCGCCCGTCTCAACGCAAAAACGCCCGGCTTGAACCGGGCGTTTTTTGTTGGCCAATAGGGGCTTCTACTGCTCCAGCAGCATCTTGCCGTTGGCGTATTCGAACCGCTTGAGCCGCGACAGAAACGATAGCCCGAGCAAGTTTTCCGCCAGCGCTTCGTCCGGCAGCACCATGGCCTCGACATCGCGGACGATCAGCCCTCCGACATCGACCATCGCGATCTGCGTCCGCGCCGCCATGATTGTGCCGTTGGCGGTCGAGACCTTCGCCGTGTAGCTGGCCCGGGATGGGCGCACACCGATCCGCGCGGCGGAGCTTTCGTTCAAAGCCAAGACGGATGCGCCGGTATCGATCATCACGCCGATACGCTGGCCGTCGATGCGGGCGTCGGTCTGGAAATGGCCGCGGCTGTCTTTGGGAATGCTAAAGCTGCGCAGGCCAGCCTGTGCAACGGTCGTGTCCTGAAACATCGCTGCCTGAACGGGAGGTTTCGGCGTCACCGCCGCCGTGCTCATGCGGTCGGCCATCTGCGCCATGACGGTGCCGCCGCCGACCAACACCGCCGCAATGATAACGACACCACGCATACTGTTTTTACTCGATCGTTGTCCGGCCGCAATCAATCACAAACGCCCGCGCCGCGCAGCGAATGCGCGGTCGGGATCAGCCTATTGTCGCGAAAAGCGTGAGGATGGGGTTAATGCAATAGCTCCAACTGCCGCGTCATCCCCCAGCACCGGCATTTCTATCCGCGTGAGTTCCTACGTGCCTCTCGGCTTCACGCGCCGCGTCGGCGGCGCAGAGGCGGGGTCTTCCGGCCACGGATGTCTTGGGTATCGCCCGCGTAGATCGGAACGCACGGCCGCGTAAGAACCGCGCCAGAAACCCGGCAGGTCGCGCGTCACCTGCACCGGGCGGTGCGCAGGCGACAGCAACTCCAGCACCAACGGGACGCGGCCTTTCGCGAGCGACGGATGCGTCGTCAGCCCGAACAATTCTTGCAGCCGGATCGCGATGGTCGGCCCTTGCTCGGCCTCGTAGTCGATCGCAACCTGCGTGCCGGTCGGCGCTTCGTAATGCGTCGGCGCTTCGCGTTCGAGCTTCGCGCGGGCGTCCCACGTCAACAGCGCCGTCAGCGCGTCGGAGAGATCGCCTGCGGTGAAGTCCTTGAGCGCCGTCTTGTCGTCCAGCGCCGGCACCAGCCATTGGTTGCACGACCCCGCGAGGGCTGTGTCGGATAGATCGGGCCACAGATCTTTGGAGTCGTCGCCTTCGGCTGCACGGAGAAACATCACGCGCCCACGCCATTGCTGGAGCGTTTTCGACCACGGCAACCGGTCGATCCCCGCCGCGACCAGCCCGTCCGCAAGCACCCGCGCAGTCTCCGCAGACGGGGTGATCGCGATCGGCGCATCCGCCAGCGTGATCGCATGGAGTCTTTTTTGGCGGCGGCCGCGCAGCGCCATAGTTGCGCGATCGAAGGTGACCTCGTCGCGGCTCTCGATCAAATCAGCGAAGCGCGTTTCGATTTCGATGGGTGTGATCGGCGCTGCCAAAAGGATGCGCGAGTTCGCCGCCGTGCCGGTGAGTTCGGCGACGGCCAGATAAGGCGTGCGCGAAAGCCCCGACGCGGCGTCGATACTTGCGCCGCGCCCGTTGGCCAGCACGAAAGAGCCATTGCCGCGGTTTTTTGCGACGCGATCCGGAAACGCGAGAGCGAGCAGGGCGCCGGTGGATGTCGTTGTCTCCGTGCGAGAGGACGACGCCCATCGTTGCGCCATTTGCCGCGCGGCGTTGGCGCGTTGCGAGCGATCCCGGCGAAAGCCATCGAGCCGGCGATCCAAATCAGCACCGTCTCCGCCGAGGCCGCGCTCGGTCAAGATAGCCGCGATCTCGGCGGCCTCCGCGCCCGCTCCGAGATGCTCGGCATCGACGATCATCCGCGCCAGCCGTGGCGGCAGCGCGAGCGCGCGCAATGCCTTGCCCTCGTCGGTGATGCGGCCGTCGCCATCGAGCGCGCCCAACTCGCGCAGCAGCGCGCGCGCCTCGCTCCATGCCGGTCCGGGCGGCGGATCGAGAAACGCAAGCTGCGTTGGATCGCCGACGCCCCATTGCGCCAAGTCCAGTACGAGCGACGACAGATCCGCGCTCAGGATTTCCGGCTGCGTGTAAGCGGGCAGCGACGCCGTCTGCGGCGCGTCCCACACCCGATAGCAAATGCCGGGCTCGGGGCGCCCGGCGCGGCCGCGGCGCTGATCCACCGCGGCGCGCGACGCCCGGACGGTTTCGAGCCGCGTGAGGCCGATGTCCGGTTCATAACGCGGCACCCGCGCGACGCCGGAGTCGACGACGATCCGCACGCCCTCGATGGTCAACGACGTCTCGGCGATCGACGTCGCCAGCACGACCTTGCGCATCCCTTTGGGCGCCGGCTCAATCGCGCGATCCTGCACGCCGGCATCGAGCGCACCAAACAGCGGCACGATCTCGATGTTCGCATCGCTGACGCGCTCTGCGAGCATCGTCTGCGTGCGGCGGATTTCGGCAGCACCCGGCAGAAACGCAAGCACCGAACCGGGATCGGCGCGCAACGCCGTCGCGATCGCGTCGGCCATCTGACGCTCGAGCGGCGCATCCGGCTTGCGGCCGAGATAACGCGTCTCGACCGGAAAGGCGCGGCCTTCGCTCGCAATCACAGGTGCATTGCCGAGCAGCGATGCGACCCGCGCGCCGTCGATGGTGGCGGACATCACGAGAATGCGGAGGTCTTCGCGCAGCCCCTGCTGCGCATCGCGCGCGAGCGCCAAGCCCATGTCGGCATCGAGCGAGCGCTCGTGGAATTCATCGAAGATCACAGCCGCGACGCCGCGCAGTTCGGGATCGTCGAGCAGTTGTCGCGTGAAGATACCCTCGGTGACGACCTCGATCCGCGTGGCGCGCGAAATTTTCGATCCGAAACGCACCCGATAGCCAACGGTGTCGCCGACTTTTTCGCCGAGCGTCTGCGCCATCCGTTCGGCCGAAGCGCGCGCCGCGATCCGCCGCGGCTCCAGCATGATGATCTTCTTGGAGCCGACCCACGCCTCGTCGAGCAGCGCCAAGGGCACGCGCGTCGTTTTGCCTGCACCGGGCGGCGCGACCAGCACCGCCGTGTTGCCGCGCGCGAGCGCCGCCGCGAGATCGGCGAGCACGGCATCGATCGGCAAGGCTGTCGTGAAATGTCGCAAGCGGGGTCCTTGAGTTGCGCGACCTTGTAGCGTGGATCGTGCGGGCTTGGCGACACAGGCTTTGCGACACAGGCTTGCCGACAAGGCTTGGCGATGCGCGAGATGCAGGCTACTCAGACCGGCAAAACAACCATGAGGACGTGCGCGATGACCATCGAACTCCACACCTGGAATACGCCGAACGGCCGCAAGATTTCGATCGCGCTGGAGGAGATGGGCCTGCCCTACACGGTGAAGACCGTGAACATCTCCAAGGACGAACAGTTCAATCCGGAATTCCTGGCGTTCAGCCCGAACAACCGCATTCCCGCGATCCGCGATCCGGACGGGCCGGGCGGCAAGCCGATCACGGTGTTCG
>JANMAN010000519.1:0-4855 GCA_031359885.1 Tardiphaga sp.
GCCTTCCTGAATGGCTTCCGAACTCGGCATCGCGGTGGCTTCGGCGGCGATCGATTCCGTCGAGGCCGATTGCTGCACGACGGCCTTTTCGGTTTCTTCCTCGACCGGTTTCTTGCTGTCGTCGGGCGTCACGACGCGATCGGGATTTTCCGTCTCGGTCGGGATCGCCTTCGGCAGGTCGGTGTCCTTGACCTCGGCCTTCTGTTCCTGAATGGCGGGCGATGCGGCGGACGCCTCCGTCTCCGGCCCCGGCGGCAGGTCGGTCGCCTCGGTGCGCGGCGATGCCAACTCCAGCCCAATCTCGATCGCGGGCGCGCCCATCGAATCCGAATCCTCGTCGGTCTGCATCCGGGCGACCGCGAACGCGATCCCGCCGACATGCAGCGCGAGCGCCACGATCGCGGCCGACATCCAGAGCCGCCGCGACGGCGTATGGGATTCCAGATCGCTCACGGCTTCGGCGCGACCGGAGACACCGGCTGCGCGTTTTGCAATGCGCCGTCGGGCACGCCTTCGAGGGCGACGAGCTTGATCTTGGTGTAACCGCCGGCGCGCAGAATTTCGAGCACGTCCATCATCTCGCCATAAGGCACGGCGCGATCGGAGCGCACGAAGACGGGGTTGTCCTTGTTGACGTTCGGCGTCGCGTCGAGCGACCGCACGAGGTCGATGCGCTTTACGGCGTTTTCGCCGATCGCCAACGCGAGGTCAGCCTTGATGCTCACATAGGTCGGCTTGTCCGGCTTCTTCTGCGGCGTCGCGGTCGAGGACGGCAGATCGATCGGCAGATCGACGGTCGAGAGCGGCGCGGCCACCATGAAGATGATGAGCAGCACGAGGATGACGTCGATGAACGGCGTGACGTTGATTTCATGATTCTCGGCGAAATCGTCGTCGTCGTCGTTGCCTTCTGCGAACGAGACCCCCATCGCCTATTCCGCCGCGCGCGAATGTACGCCTGCGTGCGAGCGATCGAGATCGCGCGACAGCAAGCGGCCGGCGGCCCCCGAGCCGCGGCTGACCAATTCCATGTAGCCCTTCGTCACGCGCGCGAAGTGATTGTAGATGATGACCGCCGGGATCGCGGCGATCAGGCCGATCGCCGTGGCCAACAACGCCTCGGCGATGCCGGGCGCGACCACCGCGAGATTTGTGGTCTGCGATTTCGAGATGCCGATGAAGCTGTTCATGATGCCCCAGACGGTGCCGAACAGGCCGACGAAGGGCGACGTCGCGCCGATGGTCGCAAGCGCGCCCATGCCGAGGCGGATCCGCCGACCCTCGGCGCGGACAATTTCAGAGAAGCTCGATGCCGCGCGTTCCTTGATGCCGGTGTCGCTGCCGAGCCCAACTGACATCCGCGCCTCGCGCATCGCCGCTCCCAGTAGCGACGCCAGCACGCTCTTTTTATCGCCGAGCGCCAGCTGCGCTTCGGCCAGCGACCGCGACTCCGAAATCGTGCGAAGCCCGCTGCGCAAGCGGCGCTGCGCGGACGAGAGTTCGAGCAGCTTCGCGATCAAAATCGTCCACGTGATGACGGATGCGAAGGCGAGCCCGATCATCACCGCTTTCACGACCCAGTCGGCCGACATGAACATCGACCACGGCGACAGATCGTGCAGGATCGCGCCAGCAGCTTTCGCCGGAGGCGCCAAGGACAATGGCGGCGCATCGACGACGGCACCCGGCGCTTGCATCTGCGACTGAGCGAATGCGGGCCATGACAGACACGCGAGCGCGGCGGTCATTGCGGCAGATCGTATGATTGGAATCATTCTAAAGGTCATACGTCAGCCCAGTAGCGGATGAGATTATGATAGATGCCGGTCAATTTGACCGTTTCAGGGTCATCGCGGCCGAGACGTTCGACGAGACTTTGGATCGCGCTGTCGAGATCGAAGATCATGCTGCGGGCGTGGGCATCTCGTATCATGCTCTGCAGCCAGAAAAAAGACGCCAAGCGCATGCCTGATGTCACCGGGGTGACCATGTGCAGGCTCGACGCCGGATACAGCACCAGGCTTCCGGCCGCGAGCTTGATCTCGTGCGATCCGTAATTGTCCTCGATGACGAGTTCGCCGCCGTCGTAGTCGTCGGGCTCGGAGAGAAACAGCGTCACGGACAGGTCGGTGCGAATGCGCAGGCCCGTGAGGTGATCGCCGCGCACGGCGTTATCGACATGGATGCCGAAATGGTGACCGTCATCCGCCGCGTAGCGATTGAACAGCGGCGGAAAGATCTGCAACGGGATCGCCGCCGAGATGAATTTCGGACTGGCCGCGAGCGCCGACAGCACGCGGCGGCCGAGCGCGCGCGAGACATCGCTGTCCGGCGGAAGCTGCTGGTTCTTTTTCACCAATGCCGACTGCGCACCCGCTGTCGAGCGGCCGTCTTCCCAGTCGGCCGCGTCCATGATGCGGCGGATATCCGCCACCTCGTCTTTGCTCAAAACGTCGTCGACGCAGATCAGCATGTTATCGCCACTTGCTCTGCGTCATCCTGAGGTGCGCGCGCCCTTCTCTTAGCGCGCGCCTCGAAGGATGGCCGCACACTTGTCGCCGTCGTCCTTCGAGGCTCGCCCCAAGCGATCGCGAAAGCGCGCGATCGGGCTCGCACCTCAGGATGACGGCTCATCAACACGCTTCTAAAACTTTCCGCTGACGACGAGCGACGCCGAACGTCCGGGTGCGACGAACACGAACGGCAGCGCGCTTTGATAGAGCGCGTCGTAATACAGTTGGTTGGTGATGTTGTTGACGAACAGTTTGGCGGTGATGTTGCGATCGACCTTGTATTCGACGAACGCGTCGAACCGCCAATAGGACGGCAGCTCGGTGTTCTGGTTCGCCGCGAGCAACGTGCCGCCGAAGATCTTCGAGCGATAGGTCGCCTGCCCGCCGATCTCGAATTTCTCAGTCACATTGTATTTGGTCAGCACGTTGAAAGATTCATTGGCGATGTTCGCCAGCGGAAGTCCGATATTGCTCGCCGTGAACGAGTCCGTGATCTTTGTATCCATCAGCACGAGGCCGCCGAACACGCTCCACTGCGGCGTAATTTTTCCGCCGACGCCGAGATCGATGCCCTGCACACGATAGGCGCCGGTCGGCCGAATGACGCCGGCAATGTTTTCACGCGCGTTGGTCTTCTCGGTCTGGAACAGCGCACCGGTGACAAGCAACCGGCGATCGAAAAGCTCCAGTTTCGCGCCGACTTCGGCCGCCTTGTTCTGTTCAGGGCCGAACACCTGCGTCACGGTCGCGGTTGGCGACAAACCGCCATAGGTCGCCGACGACCCGTCGACTTCCGCGCCGACCGGGTTCGACGACGTCGCATAGGCCGCATAGACGCTGGCGAAAGGCACCGGCTTGATGACGATGCCGCCATTGTAATTGACCATCTTCGATTGCGCGGACACCGACTGACCGGTCAATTCCTTGCGGGCGCTGACGTCGTAATCGTCGTAACGGACGCCGCCGTTGAGGATGACGAGATCCTGATAGTTCGCGGTCTCGATCAGATAGACGCTCTTGGTGTCGATCGGAACGACGGTCGGATTGCCGGTTTTAGTCGGCGAGAAATTCGGGAAGCCGAGCAGGTTCGGCGGATTGAACACGTTCTGATTGGCGAGGCTGCCGGTCCCGTTGAAACTTCCTGCGCCCGACAATTCCGACGAGAGGCCCGTGTAGGAATCGATGCTGACCTGCTCTTTGGAAAATTCGGTACCGACGATCGTGGTGTGCCGAACCGGGCCGGTGTCGTAGATGAACTTCATATCGGTCTGGTTCGCCATCACGTTGGTGACCTGATAGCGGCTCTGCACGCTGGCGTTATAGAGCAGCGTCGTCGGGTTGAGCCCTTGCGGCAGCGTGCCGATGTAATCGAGCACCGATTTCTGCACGCGCGTTTTGTTGGTTATCGAAATGTTCTCGGTCAGTGCGGCCTCGACGTTCAGCGTGCCGATGTCCTGCTTCACGCGCTGATAGTCGCGGTTGACGAAACCGTAATAGGTGTCGCGCGGCACGCCGATCTGTTCCGTCGCGGGTCCGCCCACGGTGCCGGGCCGCCGGAAATACGGCACGCCGAAATCGGGACGGCCGTCCAGATCGGTATGGATGTAGTTCGCCGTCACTTTGAAAGCGTCGGTCGGCGTCCACGCGATCGCGGCCAGCGATCCCCAGCGATCGTCGGTCACGTATTTGCGGCCGGCGACGCCGGCATCCTGGAACAGGCCATCAAGGCGGACCGCGACGGTCGGGCTGAGAACCTGATTGACGTCGAAGGTGACGCGCTTGGTGGCGTCGGTGCCGAACGTGGTGTCGGCCTTGTAGAAGTTGCCGGCGTTGGTCGCCTGCTTGGTGACGATGTTGATCGCGCCGCCGGCAGTGCCGCGTCCTGCGAAGGACGACGCAGGGCCGCGCAGAATTTCGACCTGCTCGGTGAAGAAGTTTTCCCGGATGCTGACGCCGGGATCGCGCACGCCGTCGATGAAGATGTCGTTGCGCACGTCGAAACCGCGAATGAAGAAACGATCGCCGAACGCATTGCCGCCTTCGCCGGTGCCGAGCGTCACGCCCGCCGTCGAGCGCGCAACTTCGCGCAGCGTCGTCGCATTCTTGTCCTGCAACAATTCCTTGGTCAGCACCGTCACGGTGCGCGGCGTGTTCAGCAAGGGTTCGGTGAACTTGCTGCCCGACAGCCGGTTCGATTTATACGGGTTGTTGGCATCGGCATACGGATTGCGGTCGGCCGCTTCCAGGCCGCCGGCATTCGGAAATGGTACGGGTGCCACCTGCGCCGGTTGCGGACGCCGCGCGGCACGACGCAGCGCATCGCGCGCGCGCACTTGGTCGGG
>JANMAN010000615.1:0-5316 GCA_031359885.1 Tardiphaga sp.
CGGCCGCGCTCTTGCACGAAGGCCCGCAGCTTCTCGACGATGGAAATGTTCGCGGGCACCATATAGCGGTCGCGCAACGCGGGTGTCTTGCCGAAACGCGTGTCGGCCGGTGCGGTGCCGCCGGCCGCGTATTTTCCGGTCAGCATGCCGCCCGCAAGCGGAAAGAACGGCAGCAGGCCAAGATTGTATTCTTGCGCCGCCGGGATCAGGTCTCTCTCGTTGTCGCGGACCAGAAGACTGAGCTCGTCCTGGCACGAGACGAAACGATGCGTGCCCAATTGCTGCGCGACGTATTCCGCTTCCGCGACGCGCCATGCCGGGAAGTTCGAATTGCCGATATAGCGCACCTTGCCTTGCGTGATCAGATCATCCAGCGCGCGCAACGTTTCGTCGATCGGGGTCAGATCGTCGTAATCGTGCTGCTGATAGAGGTCGATCCAGTCGGTCTTCAGGCGTGTCAGGCTCGCCTCGACCGCGCTGATGATGTAGCGCCGCGATGCGCCCTGCTTGGTGTCGTCCTTGCTCATCGGCTTGCAGAACTTCGTTGCGAGCACGATGTCCTTGCGGCGGTCGCCGAGCACCTCGCCGATCACCGTTTCGGAGCCACCCATGCCGGCATAGATGTCGGCGGTGTCGAACAGCGTGATGCCGCAATCGATCGCTTTGTGAATGACTTTCCGCGCGGTTTCCAAATCGGTCCGCACGCCGAAATTGTTGCAGCCGAGGCCGACGGCCGAGACGCGCAGGCCGGAGCCGCCGAGATTGCGGATTTGCATGGAGCGTTTCCTTATCTTGTTAAGAGAGTTTGCAGGCTCACGCGCCGCCGCGCAATGCCGCCGACGTCATGCGGCGCACAGACATCTCTGCCGCGCGCGCGATCTGTTTGCGATCCGCGCTCATGTCGTAAGAAACCGCCTCGCCCCAGGTCACGGTGACGTCGACCGCCCCGGCGGCGAGGATGCCGATGAAGTTCGGAATGAGGTCGGCATCGCCGTACCATGCGACGCGTTCGCGCAACGCGCGACCGACCGGCAGGCCGCCGAAGCGCATATAGGCCAGCGACATCGGCTGCACGGTGATGCGCGTGTGATGCGTCGAATCCCCCAGCGCGTGATGCACGGCGCCGATGAGCGCCGACCGAAACGGCAGGATGCGGACGCCGTCGCTCGATGTCCCCTCGGCGAACAGCACGACGGCATCGCCGCCGAGCAACCGGCCGGCGATTTCCTGCGTGGCCGCGCCGGTTTTCTGACGGCGCTCGCGTTCGATGAAGATGGTGCGTTGGAGTTTGGCGAGCCAGCCAAATACCGGCCAGCGTGCGACCTCGCTCTTGGCGACGAACACCACCGGCGTCAGCGCGGTGATGACGCAGATGTCGAGCCAGGAGACGTGATTGCTGAGGATCAGCACGGGATCGTCAGCGGAGCGCTTCCCGAGCTCGCGGATACGCACGCCGACCATGACGCAAAACGCGCGATGAAACAGATGAGGAATGCTGCGCTGCCAATGATTGTTCAGCGCGATGCCGATCAACTGAATCGGAAACAGCGCGAGTATCAGAACGGCGAGACCGAACAGAGTGACGGCGAAGCGAATCATGCAGGCAAATGTTCGCGAGGGACGGGCGCTGCCTTATAGCCCGCCAGGTCGCGTCTCGCGCAAGAGAATCATTTCTCCATGTCAGACGTCGCGTGCGCCGGCCAAGCGAGGTTGCGCATCGCCAGGTAGCGGGGTCGGTGCGCCGGATTATCGCTTCGGCGAACCGCGTCGTTCAGCGGCGCATAGCTCATCATGCGGCTGCCGTCGGGCAACGCGGCGCAGCTCACGCGCAACACGCGGCCGTTCGAGAGCTTGAGATGCAGCGGGGTCGGATCGCCGCTGCGCATCCGCTCGGTGCGCTCGGCGATGTAGTCAGCCATCTCGTCGTCCGGCATCTCGAACGCCCCGACATCGCGGCCGTGATACATCAATGCGATAAAGGGCGGCTTGCTGTCGGCTTTCTCGTCCGGCAGCGCGAACGCATCGCGAAACGCACGGTTGATGAATTCGGCACGGGTGTCCGGATCGAGCAACACCACGCCGATGTCGATGCGGTCCAGCGCCGCCGACAGACGCTCGGCGGTGGCGTGTTTGTCGCGCTTGCAACTCATGGCTTCGGTCATACGGTTGGGGAGTTGGCCCGCCAGTGCGGCCGTCGCGCCGGCTGCGACGGCAAGCATCGTCAGTTGCAGCCATTTGTCCGGCGTATCGGGCAGCGCCATCACGCCGATGCCGGTTGCGATTCCGGCGCTGACAAAACCGGCGCCGCTGCCGGCGATGGCCGCACCAAGGCCCGCACTGAACACAAGCAGTGGCGCGATAGCGGCGAAGGCCAACAACCCGCCGTCGCCGACAATGGCGGAGCCCGCCAGTGCCGTCGTCAGTGCCGGTCCGATTGCCTGTCGCCATCCGATCCGCATGAGTGTCCTGCCAGGGGACAGCATAGACACGGAATCTGTGAAGCGGTTTCAATACACGAGTCGCATTTGTGTATGTCGTTAAGGGGGATAAGGCGCGGGGCGTTCGATTTGAATCGAATGCGACGGAGCACGGTCAATTTCCGGCGGGTGTAACGCGCAGGATGCGCCCGGCCAAATTGTCGGTCACGAGATACAACGCGCCGTCCGGGCCCTGCCTGATATCGCGAATGCGCTCGTTGAGATTCGGCAGCAGGCGTTCCTCGCCGACGACGGTGTTACCCTTCAATGACAGCCGCACCAGCATTTTGCCGGCGAGGGCTCCGGTGAACAGGCTGCCTTTCCAAGACGGGAATTGGTCGGCCGTGTAGAACGCCATGCCCGAGGGTGCGATCGACGGCACCCAGTACTTTAGCGGTTGCTCCATGCCGTCTTTGGCCGTGGATTCATGAATCTTGGCACCGCTATAATCGATGCCGAAGCCGATCACCGGCCAGCCATAGTTTTTGCCTTTGCCGGCGATGTTGACCTCGTCGCCGCCGCGCGGGCCGTGCTCGATTTCCCACACTTCGCCGGTCGCCGGATCGATCGCTGCAGCTTGAATGTTGCGATGGCCGTAGCTCCAGATTTCCGGCTTGGCGTCGCTGCGGCCGACGAAAGGATTGTCGTTGGGCACGGAGCCGTCAGGCGCGATGCGGATCATCTTGCCGAGGTGATTGCCGAGGTTCTGCGCCTCGTCGCGATAGGCGAAGTGATCGCCGAGGCCGACGAACAAATTGTTGTCCGCGCTTTGCGCGATACGGCAGCCATAATGGTTGCCGGACGACAATTGACCCTGCTGGCGAAAGATCACCTGCACGTCGTCGAGCCGGTCGACGTCGTTCGACAATTTCGCGCGGGCGACCGCGGTGCGCCCGCCTTGCTGGCTGCCCTGGCCGGCGCGTTCGGCATAGCAAAAATACAGCGCACGATTTTGAACGAAGTTACGATCCAGGACGATGTCGAGCAGCCCGCCCTGTCCAGCCGCCAAGACCTCTGGCACGCCTTTCAGGGGCAGCGAAAGTTTGCCGTCGCTATTGACGACGCGAATGCGTCCGGCTTTTTCGGTCACCAGCATGCGGCCGTCCGGCAAAAACGCCAGAGCCCATGGATTGACGAGACCACTCGCGACGGTGCGGACGTTCAACTGTCCGGCGGAGGATGCGAAGGACGTATTGTCGCCGCGCGTGCTCGTTGCGATCACCAGAGATACGACGAGCACAATCGCCGCCGTCAAAGACGCCGTGACCCAGAGCAGAGCTGACTTCGGTGGCTTCATCGCAGTCTCCGTGCGGGAGACGACATGCGCTCGCTGAAGCCCGTGCGGACTTCAGGACAGGTCGATCATCCTTGGATGTGGTCCAGGCGAGACGTCAGATCAGGCACGGTATCGCCACTTTGATCGACAGCACCGTCAGCGTGACGATAAAGCCCAGCGACAATGCGCCCAATGTCAGCGTTGCCGCGACAGCGCTGGTCAGTCGCGGAGAGGCAACCGAGGGCAGGGGGCGTTGAAAACCTGACGTCCCGCCGGGCGACCGTACCATGGCCGTAAATCCTTCGAATCGCGGACCAATTGTCCGCATTTCGAGAATCGCAGCCGGGGCCGGCAAGATTTAGGCGAAAATTACTCAATAGCGGCCGGAACAAGGCATTTCAGCCGCTTATGCCCGCTATTTCACGTTCGCGAGCAGCTTTTCGGCGATGATTGCTTTTCTGTCATGCAATCAATGACGTCAGGCCGCGACGCCGGCCGAATTTCCGGAGACGTCGTCCGTATCCTGTTTCCAGTCCATCACGACGAATCCCGGCGAAGCCTCGACGCGCCGCAGCCAAGCCTGAACGGCAGGAAACGGCGACAAGTCGAAGTCGCATTGATCCGCGACATGGGTGTAGCCGAACAGCGCGATGTCGGCGACCGTCAGTTGCCCGGCGGCAAAGAAGTCATGAAGCTTGAGGTGATTTTCCATCACCTGGAGCGCCGCATAGCCGCGCTCCATCCAGTCGTCGAGCGCGTGGGTCTGCAAGTCGCGGCCGCCGCGCACCAGCGACAGCCAGAAATAGGCGGCGCCCAGATTCGGCTCCAGCGCGTGTTGCTCGAAGAACATCCATTGCAGCGCCTCGGCGCGATCCATCCGCGATTCCGGAGCGAGCGACGTGCCGATCGCGAGATACCACAGGATCGCGTTCGACTCCGCGAGGTAGCGGCCCTCCGCAATTTCCAGCAGCGGCACCTGGCCGCTCGGATTCTTGGCGAGAAAATCAGGCGTGCGGCTCTCGCCGCGCAAAATATCGACTTCGATCGCGCGATAGGGCGCATCGAGAAACGCCAGTGCAAGGCGGACCTTGTAGCTGTTGCCGGAGCGTTGCATCGAATAAAGTTTATACATGCGATCGTTCACTTCGCGCGCGGGACGACGCGTTGTGCGTTGTCGGCATCCTTCGCGGCGAAACAATGATGCCGATATTCGCGGGTCGCAAGGGCTTCGATCTGGAAAAGATAGAAACCGTTGTTGCAGTGCGGGCGTATGGACGGATTGTCTCACGTCCCGGCGATTGACGACATCTCACGCTTGCGCGAGCTGCAGCGCGCCCGCGGGCGATTTCATGGCAGAGCGCATTGCGCGCCGCATGATGGCGGCATAGAGCGCCAGCAGCACGAGCAATCCCAGCGGAATGCCGGTCGCGCTCGCGATGCCGCGCGTCAACAACGGCGTCAACCATGCCATCGCAAGCAGGCTGATCTCGAATGGACCAAAGCCGCGTCGCATGCCGTGGCGCGCGAAAAATGCGATGGCGACGGCGACGACCGTGAGATCGT
>JANMAN010000535.1:0-3295 GCA_031359885.1 Tardiphaga sp.
ACCACAGGGCGTATGGATTCCGGGCCTGAACCACACGCCGGCTACGCCGTCGAGCGTTTCATCCCGGAATGACACTCTCTTTGGCGAAGGCAGACATGAAACTCGTTCTCGTCGTCGCCTGCGCGTTGATCGATTCTGACAGCCGCGTGCTGATCGCGCAGCGGCCGCCCGGCAAGACGCTTGCGGGCCTGTGGGAATTTCCCGGTGGCAAATTGGAGCCCGGCGAGCGACCGGAAGACTCGCTGATCCGCGAACTACGCGAAGAGATCGGCATCGAGGTGAAGGAAGCCTGCCTCGCGCCGCTGACTTTCGCGAGCCATGCCTATGACGATTTCCATTTGCTGATGCCGCTTTATATCTGCCGGCGCTGGGACGGCATCGCGGTTGCGCGCGAAGGCCAGACGCTGGCCTGGGTCCGCGCCAACAAATTGCGCGACTATCCGATGCCGGCGGCGGATATCCCGCTGATTCCGCATTTGATCGATGTGCTGGGGTGAAAAGAGGGCGGCCACAAATACAGCCGTCATACGCGGGCGAGCGCGCCACTTAGCGCGCGATGACCCGCGTATCCATCATCTTAGAAACGCTCTCACGAAGATGATGGGTCACCGGTTCAAGCCCGGCGATGACGGCAGCATGGGTTTCTACCTCTTGCCCTTTACCGCATCGGCGAGACTCGCCTTCGCGCTGCCCGGCTTCAGCGGCTTCTGCTGGCTTTCATGCGGAGCCCAGGCCGATAACCAGATCACATCGAACGTCGCGCGAATGCGGCCATCGGCATCGGCAAACCGCTCGGCGTAAATCTCGACCATTTTTGACAGCGTCGCGCGCCGCGTCGGCACGCGGCTGCGCTCGACCAAGACGTTCGTCGCGCCCATCGCGCGCAGATCTTTCATCAACGCGAACGCCGAATCGTAACGCACGACGATGCGGTCGACATCCGTCACCGGCAACGCGAAGCCTGCGCGCTGCAGCAGCGCGCCCGCGTCACGCAGATCGGCGAAGGGCGCAACGCGCGGCGAGACGCCGCCTTCGATTTCGGCCTCGGCTGCGGCAAATGACTGGCGAAGTTCAGTCAGCGTATCGCCGCCGATCATCGCCGCGAGCAACAGCCCGTCCGGTTTCAACGCGCGACGAATTTGAGCCAGCACGCCCGGCAGATCGTTGACGACATGGAAGGCCAGCGCCGACACCGCGAGATCGATGGTCTCAGGCTGCAACGCCAGCGGCGTCGCATCGTGATCGGGCAGATCGATATGTCGAAACGGCGCGATGCCATCGCCGGGCGTGCCGACATCGACGGGATGTTCGAATGTCCGCAGCACGGCCTGCAACCGATCGCGCAAATCGTCGGCGACGCGATTGAGCAGGAACGTTGCAGGCCCCTGCGTCGCGGCGCGCGCCTGTCGCATGCGCAGCAGCGCGCGATCGAACAGAACCGGAGCGTGGGGTGCGGTCATGGCGGGTTGGTACGCCGAGGATCAAGCAAGACGCAAGAGATCGTCATTGCGAGCCCGTCATCAGGCCGGTGTTTACCGGACTGATGACGGAGCGAAGCAATCCAGAAAACAGAAAGATGAACTGGATTGCTTCGTCGCATTCGTCCCTCGAAGGCGAGGGACTTTACTCCTCGCAATGACACTCACCGCTTGAGCCTCTCCCCATCTCTAGATAGTTTTCAACCTATGGATGTTCTTCGGCACCGAACACAATTTGTGACCCAGTCGCTCCGGACCGCGTGGGCCCAGACCGCGCGGCTGGCGCTCGACATCGCGCTGCCGACACTGTGCGTGTCGTGCCGCGAGCCTGTGGCCGGCGACGGCGTCTGCGGGGCGTGTTGGGCACAACTGTCGTTCATCGAGAAGCCTTACTGCCCGAGGCTTGGCATTCCCTTCGTTTACGATCCCGGCCCCGATCTGATGTCGATGGAGGCCATCGCAAACCCGCCGGCCTATCAGCGCGCCCGCGCCGCGGTGCGTTACGACGACGTCGCGCGCACGCTGGTGCATGCGCTGAAATACCAGGACCGGACTGATCTTGCGCCCACCATGGGCCGGTGGATGGCGCGCACGGGGCAAAACCTGATTGCCGAGGCCGATGCGTTGGTGCCGGTGCCCCTGCATTGGCGGCGCGGCTGGAGCCGGCGTTTCAACCAGTCCGGCGCGCTGGCGAAGGCCATCACCCAGCAAAAACCCATCATGGTGCTGGGCGACGCGCTGAAACGCATCAAGCCGACGCAACAACAAATCGGTCTGTCGCGCACCGAGCGCGCAAGCAATGTACAAGGCGCGTTCGAGGTGCCGACGGACCGGCTGCACGCGGTGCGCGGCCGGCGGCTGGTGCTGGTCGACGACGTTCTGACGTCGGGCGCGACGGTCGATGCCTGCGCGCGTGCTTTGCTGCGCGCCAAGGCCGAACGTGTCGACGTGCTGGTGTTCGCCCGCGTCGTGCCGGAGCGGCAGGTTGTGGACACATTCGGGGTGTCCATATAATCCGGGTTACCGAAACCTTTGAAGCGAGCCGCCATGCCTGCTGCGATCGAGATCTACACACGTCCCGGCTGCGGCTATTGCACCGCCGCCAAATCTCTTCTGGCGCGCAAGAACGCGGCATTCACCGAATATGATTCCGGGATCGATCCGTCCCATCGCGACCGCATGTACGAGCGGACCGACCCGGGAGCGACCTTCCCGCAAATTTTCATCGACAAGACCCATATCGGCGGCTGCGACGATTTGTATGCGCTCGACCGCGCAGGCAAGCTCGACGCCATGATCGCCGGAGAGAAGGCTTCCTCATGAGCGGCGTCCAGACTTTCAAGGCAGCGATGATCCAGATGCGGACCGGGCTAACGCCGGAGCCCAGCCTCGCACAGGCAACCGCATTGATCCGCGACGCCGTGAAGCAAGGCGCGCACTATGTTCAGACCCCCGAGGTCAGCAACATGATGCAGCAGAATCGCACGGCATTGTTCGAGCACCTCAAAAGCCAGGACGACGACGCCTCGCTGAAGGCCTATCGCCACCTTGCTCGCGAGCTGAAGATTCATCTGCACATCGGCTCGCTCGCCGTTCTGGCAACGCCGGACCGTGCCGCCAACCGCTCGTTCCTGATCGGGCCGGATGGCGAGTTGATTGCGAGCTACGACAAGATCCACATGTTCGACATCGATCTCGGCAATGGCGAGACCTATCGCGAATCCGCCAACTACCAGCCGGGCGAGACCGCCGTCATTACCGACTTGCCGTGGGGTCGGCTCGGCATGACGATCTGCTACGATCTGCGCTTTCCGGCG
>JANMAN010000543.1:0-4431 GCA_031359885.1 Tardiphaga sp.
GATGTCGCGGCCGCCGTCCTCGACCATCGCGGCCCATTGCGCCGCCATATTGCCGGAGAGTTCGTTGGCCGCAGCTTCGCGCTCGGCCTCCTCGGGATCCTCCGACCCGAGCGACGCCTCCCATTCGGCCGCGATGACGTCCTGATCGACCTGGTCGCTATCGGCCATGATTGTCATTCCGACGCGTCATTGAATCACGACTTCCTTGAACAGCACGGCGTTGACTTGATTCGGCGAGACGGCCGCGTTGACGCGGCGGGTCAATTCTTCCTTGAGGCGAAACAGACCGGCGGAGCCGCTGAGGTCGGTGGGGCGCAATTCGCGGAGATAGGTCTGGAAGATATCGGTGACGCGCGGCATCGACGGCGTGATGAGGGCGACGACCGGCGCGTCCTTCACTTCGAGCACAACCTTCACCTTGAGATACTGCACGCGCTCGCCGGGCTGACCGGAGAGGTTCACCATCATCTCGGGCACGTCGATAAAGGCTGGTGGTTTGGCCACCGGCGCTTCGGCGACCATCTCCTTGGCGGGATGGCGAAAGAACATGAACCACGCGCCGCCGCCGCCGAGGGCAACCACGGCGACTGCGGCGATGATGATGAGCTTGAGTTTGCTCTTCTTCGGCGCATCGGCTTTGCCGGCGCCATCGTCTGTCTCGTTATCTGCCATCGCCCGCTGACCCGTGTGGGGTGAAGCGCGATGCCTGCCAGCCTGCCATGACGCAATACAAATGCCGCCGGCGCACTGCGCCTTGATCGGGACGCTACGGTCGCAATGGTTAACGGAACCTTTCTTTCACATCGCAGCTAGGTAATTTTTGCCGGCAAATATGGTCAACGATCCCTTATTGCCGCCGTCAGCTGACTGCCTGAATCCATCTAACCAATTGTATTTGATAGACTTTCAGTGTTGGCACGGACTTCGCTACATCCTATGGCGGAGCGCGGGCTTGGGAGAGCCGTAGCGATCCGGACGCGCAGACGGCCCCGCTTGGGAGAGCGGACCGGATCGCAGGACAAGGGGAGAATTCCGATGGAGAATATGCAACTCATCGGCCTGTCGCGGCAGATGACGCTCGAACGGCAGATCGATGTCGTCGCGAACAATGTCGCGAACGCCAACACGTCCGGCTTTAAGGCCGACCGCTCGCTGTTCGAGGAATTCCTCAGCCCCGGCGCACGCGACGACAATTTCGGCTATCGCGACCGCCGCGTGTCCTATGTGCAGGATCGCGCGACTTTCAAAGATCTGTCGCAAGGGCCGTCCGAGCAGACCAAGAACCCGCTCGATATCGTGGTCGACGGCAAAGCCTTTCTCGCCGTGCAGACCCCCGGCGGCGAACGTTATACGCGCGACGGCGGCTTGCAGATCAACGCCCAAGGCCAGCTCGTCACCGTGACCGGCAATCCGGTTCTCGGCACCGGCGGCCCGATCGTCTTCCAGCCCGGCGATCGCGACATCAACATCGCCGCCGATGGCGGCATCACGGTGCGCGAAGGCGTCTCACGGACGGATTCGGTGCGCGGCAAATTGCGTCTCGTCGAATTCGCGCAGCCGCAGAAACTTCTCAAGGACGGCAACAATCTGTTCGCCGTTGGCGATGCCGGCGCAGCACTTCCCTCGACGACGTCGAACGTGAAGCAAGGCTTCATCGAAAAATCCAACGTCAATGCGGTCACGGAAATGAGCCGGATGATCGAAGTGACGCGCGCCTACACGCAAATTTCCGCAATGCTTCAAACGCAGGGCGACCAGCGCCGATCCGCGCTCGAGAAACTCGCCGAAGTTCCGGCATAAGGACACCAGATCATGCGCGCTCTTTATACCGCCGCGACCGGCATGGCAGCTCAGGAGCTGAACGTTCAGGTCATCTCGAACAACATCGCGAACCTGCGCACCACCGGGTACAAGAAGCAGCGCGCCGCGTTTCAGGATTTGATCTACGATCATGTTCGCCGCGTCGGCGCGCAGGCGTCCGATCAGGGCACCGTGCTGCCGGTCGGCATCGACATCGGCGGCGGCGTGAAGACCGTTGGTACGCCGCGCCTGATGAGCCAGGGCACGCTGTCGCAAACCGGCAACGACCTCGACGTCGCGATCCGCGGCGAAGGGTTCTTTAAAATCCAAATGCCGGACGGCACCTTCGGCTACACCCGCGACGGCACGTTTCAGCGCGACGCGCAGGGCCGCATCGTGACGACGCAGGGCAATCCGGTGCAGCCGACGATCACGATCCCGCAGAACGCGTCAGGCCTCGCAATCAACGCGCAGGGCCAGGTCTCGGTCACGGTGCCCGGCTCGACGACGCCGACCGTGCTGGGTCAGATCACCCTGACGCGCTTCATCAACAAAGCCGGGTTGCAGCCGATCGGCGACAACCTCTTCACCGACACGCCGGCCTCCGGCACGCCGCAGGATGGCATTCCGAACACCGACGGTGCCGGCGACCTGCAACAGTCGAGCCTCGAACAAGCCAACGTCGAGGTCGTCACGGAAATTTCCGACCTGATCGCGGCGCAGCGCGCCTACGAGATGAACGCCAAGGTCATCTCCGCCGCCGACCAGATGCTGCAATCGACCTCGAACATGTTCCGCTAAGGCCATGACGATGATGCTTCGCTCATTCCTGATCGCCGCACTTCTCGTCGCTCCCGGTTGCGCCTTGGCGCAGTCCGCGTCGAACGGCATCGCCGCGCCGTCGCTGCGCGCCAACGTCACCGTATCCGGCGACGTGGTCCGGATCGGCGACGTGCTCGACAATGCCGGCCCGGCCGCGCAGATCGCGATTTTCCGCGCGCCGGACCTCGGCACGACGGGATCGCTCCCCGTGCGGCAATTGCTGGCCACGCTGCGCACGCATCACGTGATCGGCGTCGACACCCGCGACCTGATCGAGATTGCGGTCAGCCGCACCGCGCGCACCATCGACACGTCGGAGATCGAGCGCCAGGTCGCGCAAGCGCTGGAGCGCCGCAATGGACTCGGCGACGCCGCCAATCTGTTGCTCACCTTCGACCGGGACGTTCAGACGATTCAGCTCGACGCCAGTCGGACCGGCGCGCTGTCGGTGCAGTCCGCACGCTTCGAGCCCCGCTCCGGCCGCTTCGACGTTACGCTCCAGATCGCCAGCGATGGCGGGATGCCGACCAAGCTGCGTTTCACGGGAACAGCCGTCGAAACCGTCGAGGCCGTGGTTTTGACGCACGGCGTCGAACGCAACGACATTCTGAAAGCCGCCGACGTCGTCGTCGAGCGTCGCCCGAAAGCCGAAATCGGTCTCGACGCCGCGCCGCGCGACCGCACCATCGGCATGCAAGCCCGCAAACAATTGCGCGCCGGACAAGCGCTGCGCAATGCCGATCTGTCGAAGCCGGACCTCGTGCAGCGAGATCAGGCCGTGACGCTGATCTACGACACCGCCGGTCTCTATCTGACCGTGCGCGGCAAAGCGATCGAAGCCGGCACCGAAGGCGATGTCGTCAACGTTCTCAACCTGCAATCCAAACGCACCGTATCCGGCACCGTCGTCGGCCGAGGTCAGGTCGCTGTCACCGTCGCAACGCCCCGCCCGGCCGCAATGGCCGAACGCGCGCCCACGTCTCCGGTGGCCGTCGCCACCGCCGAACCCCGTAAAGCCGAGTAATCACCATGGCTGTTTTGTCCCGCGCGTTTCGTCTGATCGCTAGTGCCGCTTTGCTTGCAACGGCGGGTCTTGCCGGCGGCTGTTCCTCGATCGATCGCCTCTCGGCAATCGGCGAGAAACCAGCCTTGGCCGCGATCGAAAATCCGACCACGCAAGCCGGCTACAAGCCGGTGCAGATGCCGATGCCGCGCCCGGAGCCCGCGTCCTACAACGCGAATTCGTTGTGGCGGAACGGCTCGCGCGCCTTCTTCAAGGATCAGCGCGCCCATCAGGTCGGCGACATTCTCACCGTCACGGTCAATTTCACAGACAAGGCCAACATCGCCAACGAGACCCAGCGCAGCCGCACCAGCAAGGAAGATTCCGGCATCACCGATTTTGCGGGCAGCAAGTTGCTGACCGGCTCCGCCGCGTCGGTCTTGCCGGGCCGTTTGCTGACCACGGATTCCACCGCATCCAGCGACGGCAAGGGCTCGGTGCAGCGTCAAGAGAATTTGCAGACCAGCGTCGCCGCCGTAGTCACGCAGTTGCTGCCGAACGGCAATCTCGTCGTCGAAGGCAAACAGGAAATCCGCGTCAATTTCGAAATTCGCGAATTGATCGTCGCCGGCATCGTGCGGCCGGAGGATATCCAGAGCGACAACACAATCGATTCCAGCAAGATCGCGCAGGCCCGCATCGCCTACGGCGGACGCGGCCAGATCACCGACGTGCAGCAGCCGCGTTACGGCCAGCAGGTGCTCGACGTCTTGCTGCCCTTCTAAGGTTTCACAGCTCCCACATGG
>JANMAN010000605.1:0-4791 GCA_031359885.1 Tardiphaga sp.
GCTCGCGTGCGCAAGACAACGCAAGAGCGTTGCGCACTTGGCGGGGATGACCGGTCGTGCGCGTGGCGCAAGCGAGCGTAGCCCGGATGAGCGGCGCGCCGAGCCTTGGCGACGGCGCGTCGCGAAATCCGGGAACGAAGCGGTCGGCATTTCCACACCCATCACGCTGGGTTTTCGTTTTCGGTCAAACGATCTTCCAGCGCAAATGGAGCCCTCAGCATCTCCACACCCACCACCGGTCATCACCCGGCAAGCGAGACTGCGACGTCTTCGTCGCCGTCTCGCGCCGACCGGGTGACCCAGTAGTCCGCGAGCCTCGTGATGGTCTCAGAACTCGAGCGATGGGCGTACTGGATCCCCGCTCGCGTGCGCAAGACAACGCAAGAGCGTTGCGCACTTGGCGGGGATGACCGGTCGTGCGCGTAGCACGACTCCTCTTGACAATATTCCTACTATGATTATAGTCACATCCATCCCGCCTTACTGAGAGGGGCGGCTCGCGATCGTCACGGTCTGCGAGGCGGGGTGCGGTGGACGCCGGCAGCGTACGATCGCGGTGGCGCGAAGCGGGGTGACCCGTTGTGCAAGACCGCGATGACGACCACGCCTTCGGCGGACGGCCCAAGTCGCGCTATCCCGACGCATCGCCTTGCGTCTGGGCGGTGCTGACGATCTCGTCTCCTCGTACAGAGGGGCGAGAACGACAGCGCAACCCTGGAGTGGTGAGCGAAAGCCAATGGTCGATCACCAGGGGTGACGTGGAGCAAGCCGTTAACACCATCGCGTGCGGAACGCCGGGCCAACCCGGTGACTCCGTCCTCTCGGACGCACTCCCTTGCCGAAGACGGCATCGGCGTCCGGGCCATGGGTGCATCGGGCACCCGGCGTTCCGCATGCCCTCTCATTCGGAGGGCAAGGAATGCAGCATCCCTCGGGCGCATCGCGCCGCGAGATCGCGGACGTGCGAGTTGAATCAGGGCTGTTTGAAATTCGAGTTGTGATCGCAGCGGCAACTTCATCTGCTGCCGTCATCACCCGGCAAGGGCGCAGCGACGTCTTCGTCGCCTCGCCCGCCGACCGGGTGACCCAGTAATCTGCGAGGTTCGCTGGAAATCACAAACGTCTCGGAATACTGGTTCCCCGCCTGCGCGGGGATGACGGCATTGCCCGTGGCCTGCGCCGTGCCTGCGATCTCGCGCAAATTCAATCGATCGACAAACAACACGCGATGCGCAGTTATCGATACCAAGCCATTCTCGCCAGGGTGTTGATCTGATTTCTGCACATCGCCACGTCGTCGAAGACGAATGGCGCGAGAGACGGGGCTCGAACCCGCGACCTCCGGCGTGACAGGCCGGCGCTCTAACCAACTGAGCTACTCCCGCGTGTCGGCGATTGACCCGCAGGTGGTGGGACTTAAAGGCGGGACCGAAGCAAGTCAAGGCTGGCGTCCCGCCTCGATCGCGCCGCGTCCCGAAACGGTCGCGCGCTCCGGCTGTCAAGCGCAAATCCCCAGTCGTTTCGGGCATTTTTGCGATGCCGATGCAAATAATAGGCTGTTTATATGCCAAACAGCGGTGTCGGCCCGCTCCCGAATCGTTTAAGCCCTGATATGTCTTAGGTTCCTAAGCCATCATCAACGAGGAGGCCAAACCCATGGCGAAAAAAGCAGCTCCCGCTAAGGCGTCCACCGCCAAAGCCGCGACCCCGACCACCGTTACCTTGAAGCATCTCGCCGCAGCGCTTGCCGAAGAGCATGAGCTGTCGAAGAAGCAGACCGAAGCCATTCTCGGCGACATGGTCACCCGCATCACCAAGCACCTCAAGAAGGGCGAGCGCATTCGCATCGTCGGCCTCGGCATTTTGCAGGTGCGCAAGCGCGCCGCCCGCATGGGCCGCAACCCCGCCACCGGCGAAGCGATCCAGATCAAGGCCAGCAAGAAGGTCGCGTTCCGCGCCGCCAAGGAGCTGAAGGAAGCCGTCTAATCGACGCTTCTTTTGTTTCGCGAGTTCAGCGATCCGGGGTGTTGCATGGCAGCGCCCCGGATTTGCTTTTTGAGGCGGCTTGAATCCGCAGCGTGTGTTTGATCTCATCGTGCGATGGATCACATCATCTCGCCGCTCAAATTCACCAACACTGTTACCGAACGTTTTTTGCGCTACGTCGCGATCGACACCCAGTCCGATCCCACGTCGTCGACCTGCCCCTCGACCGACAAGCAGAAGAATCTCGGCCGCCTCTTGGCGCAGGAGCTGCGCGACATCGGCATCATCGACGCGCATCTCGACGAGCACGGCTACGTCTACGCGACGATATCAGCCACCTCCGACAAGACCGTGCCTGTCGTTTGCTTCTGTTCGCATATGGACACCTCGCCGGATTGTTCGGGTGCCGACGTCAAACCGCAAATCGTGACAAACTATCAAGGTGGCGACATCGCACTGCCCGGCGATCCCACCCAAATCATCCGCGCTGCCGAACACCCGGCCCTGGCCGACCAGATCGGCCACGACATCGTCACGTCGGATGGCACGACCTTGCTCGGTGCCGACAACAAGGCCGGCATCGCCGCGATCATGGACGCTGCGACGTTTCTTGTCGCAAATCCGCAGATCCCGCATGGCGTCATCAAAATCTTGTTCACGCCCGACGAGGAGATCGGCCGCGGCGTCGACAAAGTCGATCTGAAAAAGCTCGGAGCGAATGTCGCTTACACGATCGACGGCGAAACCGCCGGCCATATCGAGGACGAAACATTCTCAGCCGATGGCGCGGTTCTCACCATCGACGGCGTCAGCGCGCATCCGGGTTTCGCCAAAGGCAAGATGGAGCATGCGATCAAGATCGCCGCCGCCGTGATCGATGCGCTGCCGAAAGACACCTGCTCGCCGGAGACGACCGAAGGCAAGGAGGGCTTCCTGCATCCGGTCGGAATGTCCGGCACACTGGAGCGCGCGAGCGTGCAGTTCATCGTCCGCGACTTCACCGACGAAGGCCTGCGCGAGAAAGAAGACTTGCTGGACAACATCGTGAAGAACGTCATGCGCGACTATCCGCGCTCGACCTACACGCTCGTCGTCAAGCCGCAGTACCGCAACATGAAGCAGGTCATCGACAAGCATCCCGGCATCATTGCCAATGCCGTCGAAGCGATCGCTCGCACGGGATTGAAGCCCGTCACCGGCAGCATTCGCGGCGGCACCGATGGCTCGCGGCTGTCGTTCATGGGGCTGCCCTGCCCCAACATCTTCGCCGGCGAACACGCCTTCCATTCGCGGCTGGAATGGGTCAGCCGCCAGGATATGGAGAAGGCGATGCAAACCATCGTTCATCTGGCGATGATCTGGGAGGAGCGGGCCTGAGACAGGAGTAGGGAGGCAGCGTCAGTTCGCCGTCGTGGTCCGGGATTTGGCGGGCTTCGCCGGTGCAGCTTTGGCGGTCGTCTTCGCCGCACCGTCGCTGCGGATATTGCCCCACGGGTCGCTGGGCCCGCTGGCGTTGGGGACGTTGCCGAGCGATTTCTTGTAGGCCGATTCAGCCGCCCGCTCGCTTTCGAGTTCGCCGGGCGACTTGATCTGATCGACCTCGCCGTATCGCGGCACGGGCTTGGATTGCGCAAGAGCCGGCCCCGTGAGAACGACGACCAGCGCTACAGCGTGAAGAAGTTTCATACGTCGCTCCCGCTCGCCAACGTTGTCGCGTGGTAGGCGGTGACGGATTCGAACCGCCGACCCTCTCGGTGTAAACGAGATGCTCTAACCAGCTGAGCTAACCGCCCTCACCTGTTCTTTACCGCCATGCCGGGCTGGCGCGCAAGACAACAAAACGGCGTCCTCTCGGACGCCGTTTTGTCTCATGTCGTTGCACGACGATCAATGCGCGGTGAGACCGCCTTTGGCATCGTCGCTCGCGTCCGGCTTGACCGGCAGCTTGGTGTCCTCTTCCCACTCGATCGCGACGGGTGCACGGACCAACGCGTTGGCGATGACCTCATCCATCCGGGCGACCGGAATGATGTGGAGCCCGCCCTTGATCGCATCGGAAATCTCCGTGAGATCCTTGGCGTTGTCTTCCGGAATCAAGACCGTCTTGATGCCGCCGCGCGCCGCGGCCAGCAGCTTTTCTTTCAAGCCGCCGATCGGAAGCACCCGGCCCCGCAACGTGATCTCTCCGGTCATGGCGATATCACGGCGGATCGGAATGCCCGTGAGGACCGAGACGATCGTCGTTGCCATCGCCACGCCGGCGGACGGACCGTCCTTCGGCGTCGCGCCCTCCGGCACGTGTACGTGGATGTCGCGCCGCTCAAACATCGGCGGCTCGACACCGAAGGTGATCGCACGCGAACGGACGTAGGACGCCGCCGCCGAGATCGATTCTTTCATGACGTCACGCAGATTGCCCGTCACGGTCATGCGGCCCTTGCCGGGCATCATGACGCTTTCGATCGTCAGCAGTTCACCGCCGACATCGGTCCACGCCAAACCTGTCACGACGCCAACCTGATCGTCGCTCTCGACTTCGCCGTACCGATACTTCGGCACGCCGAGATATTCCTCGATCGAGGCTTCGGTGACCTTTACCGTCTTCTTCTTCGACAGCATGAGGTCTTTCACCGCCTTGCGGGCGAGCGTCGACAACTCACGTTCGAGATTACGCACGCCTGCCTCGCGGGTGTAGCGGCGGATCAGCAGCATCAGAGCTGCGTCATCGATAGCCCACTCCTTTGAGTCGAGACCATGATTCGAGATCGATTTCGGGATGAGATGATTGCGCGAAATCTCTACATT
>JANMAN010000610.1:0-3013 GCA_031359885.1 Tardiphaga sp.
GACGAAGCAATCCAGTCGGCTCCAAACAAGACTGGATTGCTTCGCAGCGATCGACGTCGGCACATAGCCGACGTCGATCTTGCTCGCAATGACAGCAGTGGTGCCGCACAACCGCATCACATCATTTGAAAACGACCTGCATCCCGCGCATAGTTCGCGGAATACGCCAATTGCATTCCAGTGGGGCCGACCATGCCAGCATTTATCGTTATCGGACGCATTCTGTTCGCCGTCTTGTTCATCGTATCAGGCGCGAACAAGCTCCTCGATATCCCGGCAACCACGGCGCAAGTCGGCGCTAAGGTCGCGATCCCGGCGAGCGCGACCGAATACACCACGCAGGTCGAGACCGCGACGGGCATGACGACACCGCAGATGCTGGCGATTGCGGCGGGTGCGATCGAACTGGTTTGCGGCATCATGATCGCGCTGAATTTCGGATCGGCGTTTTTTGCGATCGTGCTGGCATTGTTCGTGGTCGTCGCGACGTTCTACTTCCACGACTTCTGGAACATGACCGGCGATGCCGCGCGCAACAACATGATCCAGGCGATGAAGAACTTGTCGATCGTGGGCGCGCTGTTCGTCATCGCGGGGGTCGGCGGCCGCCGCCGCGCGGCGGCCTATCAGGACGTCTGACGCAACCTTCGCCACGGCGTAACGGTCACATCCTGCTCGGCATCGAGCGTCAGCGGTTCGCCCGGCTCGAGACCGTGTGCGCCCAGCACGTCACGCGGGTGGCGTCCGGCTGCGTCTTTGAACGCCAGATCTCCATCCCGAAGCTGCACGCGCGGCGCTTCCGACAGCCAGAAGATGTCGTAGCGATCCAGAAACAGGCTGTAGACTTCGGGACCGCCGATGATCGCGGCCGCGCCTTCGGTAACGCCGGCCATCTCGGCCGCCGCCTCGAATGGAATTCCGGCGGGATTCCAATGGAAACTTTGCGGAATGTCGCCGGCCGGCTCGATCCGTTCGACTTTGCGCGTCACGATCAGCCGCCGCCGCACCTGCTTGCGCGGATCGCCATCGCCGGAATTGCGACCGTGAACGACGAGCGCCGCGCGCTTCAAGCCATCGACGAAGAAGCGGTGATCGCCCTTGAAACGCAGCGCGTCGGGTTGCTGATGCGACGCGTCGGTCAGAAGGCCATCGGCAGAGACGATAACAAAGCCTTCAACAGTAATCGCCATGTCGATGCCTTAGCTTGTTGCAGCAGGAGTGCGGAGGCTTCGCTTACCGCAATCGAATAATAAAGTCTGTGCCGGCACCGGTTTCGCCGCTTGCGGCGATGCCCTGGTCCGAGATGACGAGCGAACTGCCTGCGGTCAGTTGCTCGCCGAGACGTGCCAGCACGTCGTCGGGAAGCGTCAGGCGGCCTAAGGCGTCGACCGGGCTGGCCTCGACGACCGCAGGCGTGGGAGCGACTGCGCTGGCATTTTGCCGGCGTCGCGATGGAATGTCTTCGGCCATGCGCGCGCTGGCCGGCAGCGTCATTGCCGTCCACTGGATCGGGCGGCTCAAGTCCTTGTCCTGATAAGCCGTGAAGACGTGCGTGCCGAGCGGCTGATCGCCTGAGATCGTGATCGGCACATCGAACAACGGCGTGAAATTCTGGCGGACGTAAAGCTTCGCGTCTTTGCGGCTGACGAAGATCGCGATCGGACCGCTGCTTTTCGGCGCAGGTGGGGTTTCAACGATGGCTGGTTTGTCTGTGACGGACACCGGCGTTCCAGCCGATGTGTCCGAGACGGCGACGGTCGGCAGGCCGCCTCCGGCATCCGCCGTTTTGGTATTGACCGTGGGTGGCGCGACCGGGGCTGCCGCCATCGGAACGGCGGCTGCGGGTTTGATCGAGGCCAGGAACGGATGCGTAAGGCTCGCGGGGCTGATTTCGCCGGGCGTGATGACGACGCGCGCGCCCATCCGCGTCCAACTCCACATCTTGACCGCGAACGTCATCGGCATGCGGACGCAGCCGTGCGACGCCGGATATCCCGGCACCACGCCGGCATGCAGCGCGACGCCGGACCAGGTCAGGCGCTGCATGAACGGCATCGGCGCGTCCGAATAGAGGTTCGAGCGATGCCATTTGTTTTTCTGGATTACCGAGAACACGCCCATCGGCGTCGAATGGCCCTTGGTGCCGCTCGAAATCGGGGTTTCCGCGAAGAAGCCGTTGGCGTCGTAGACCTTCATGGTCTGGCGTTCGAGCGAGATCGCGATCACCAGCGGACCGGTCGGCTTGCCGGCGTCCTTCACCAGCTTCTCGGCCTTGGCGGCTTCTTCCTTCGGCATCCGCGGCTGGCGGTAGACGCGCCGGGGCGCTGGCTCCATGCCGTCGTAAATGGTGCGGTCGTAGCCAAAATCGCTACCTGGCCAATAGAGCGGCGTCGCCGCCTGAACCGACGAATCGCTGCCAGCCAAGGCTGTGGCGAGCAGCATCGCGCGGCCGGCGCGCGTTGAAAAAGAGGTCATTCTCGAATCCCTAAAAACCTCAGCTTCGCAAACGCAGCAATGCGCTGCCAAGCGCCGAACGGCGGTTGTGCACGTTTCAAAACCAACGTAGCAAAAAAGCCTCACATTCGATTAAGCACAGCAACGTTCGCAGCCGTCTTTCGTCTTGGCCATCCCATCCCCACATCACGTCTTGCTGAACCATGGAGATACGAATGGCCCGCACGCGCATTTATTCGACGGCTTTGCTCGCTTTGTTCGCAGTCTGCGCTGCTGCGATTGCTCCGGCGTTGGCGGCCGACGAGCCTGATTTGATTTTCCGTCGCTCGACGGTGTTCAAATGGCTGAGCCCGAACGACAAGCTGGCCACCTACGGCCTCGACGATCCCGAGGTCGAAGGCGTCGCCTGCCATTTCACGATCCCGGAGAAGGGCGGCTACAAGGGATGGTTGGGTCTGGCCGAGGAGGTATCGGATATCTCGCTGGCTTGCCGGCAGGTCGCGCCGATCCGCTTCAAAGGCAAGATGGAGCAGGGCGACGACATGTTTCGCCAGCGCCG
>JANMAN010000627.1:0-3109 GCA_031359885.1 Tardiphaga sp.
ACCGACGATTATTCGAACGTGCTGGGCGCGGTCTGGCGTCGATTGCGCGAAGGCGAGAAGTAGGGCGGAGTTAACAAAGCGCCTTCATCGTCATTGCAAGCCAGAGCAATGCGACGATTTCGCCGGCGTTGATCTGAGCGAAGCAATCCAGCTCTTTCGAAACAAACTGGATTGCTTCGTCACGGTTCCTCGAAGACGATGAGCTTTTTCCTCGCAATGACGAGAGCCGTCCTCAATACTGGTTGTAGTAACCGCGCGGCTGATAATACTGCTGCTGCGGCGGCGCATATTGCGCGCCGTAGCCCTGCTGCTGAGCATAGCCGCGATCGACGTAATATTGCTGGGTGTTGCCCTGCGCATCATAGCTGCGGCGATAGCCGCGCGGTGCCGGATAGCCGTTCGGATCGGCTGGCGTGCCGTCCGAATAGACATAGCCGTTCGGCGCAGCGCGGCGCGGCGCGATCTGACGTGCCGGCGGCAACGGCTCGACCGCCGATGTGACCGGGTTACCCGCCGCATCGAAATCGGGCGACGTCACGTAATCGGGTTCGGCGGCGCGACGGGCTGACTTGGTCGGCCGCGGATTGCGCGCGAGGGCGACCTGAGACGAGCCGGTCAGTGTCACGGTCGTGTTCATCACGCCGTCGGCCTTGACCATGTCCCATAGCGTCTGCGCATTGGCGCGCGACAGCCGCACACAGCCATGCGACGCGGGCGAACCGAGACGGCTCACCGAGTCCGTGCCGTGGATGGCGTGGCCTTGCTTGGTGAAGAAGATCGCGTGCGGCATCGGCGCATCGTCGAACTCCTTCGAATAGTGATCTTCTTCCATGCGGAAGGTTTGGAATTTGCCGTTCGGCGTTTCGTGCGAGGGATTGCCGCTCGAGACCGGCCACGTGTAGCGCGGCACGCCGTCGACCGCGACGGTCATCTGCTGGGCATCCTTGTCCACGGTGATAGCGATCTTGGCCTCGGCGGCCTGTGCCATCAAAAACATGATCGCAGCCGCACCGGACACCGCAGAAAGATACGCACGCATGTTGTAATGGCCTCCAAGGCCTCGGTCGTTGTCGTCGCCTGCGCCAACCCTGTTAGTCCCCGATGGGATTATGCCCGACAGGCCTGAGGGTTTCTAGCGACTTTTGCACTAATGATGTTGCGATACTTAATGACGGGAAAGGCGCAAGCAAGGCGACTGTGCGGCCTAAAACGCGATGACGGTGTCGTGAAACCTTCGTTGCGTCATTGCGTTACACCGGCGCGCGCATCATATGGCTCATAAGCCATTCGAGAAGGATCGAGCCATGAAGACCAAGTCGAAGACCGCCGTTCTGCCCGCGCCGATGTCGATGAAGATCAAATTGGCTGTGATCGCGGCTGCGCTGGCTCTGCTTGCGATCCCAACGCTCGGTCATGCGCAGGGCATCGTCGGCGGCGCGCGGGACGGGTCTCGCGAAGGCAACCGGATCGCCGGTCCTGTTGGTGGTGTCGTCGGCGGCGCAATCGGAGCGGGCGTCGGCGGTGCGGTCGGCGGCGTGCGCGGCGTGTTGGGCATCCCGGATCGCGGGTATCGCCGTGGCTATCAATGTCGCGGCTACTACACTCGGTCGGGTGTGTTCCGCTGCTATCGCTAAGCTGGCTTTAATCGGAATTCAAAAAAGGCTCGAACCTGACTGGTTCGGGCCTTTTTTGTTTGGCTCAGTTTTTCAGCTTGTAGCCCGTCTTGAAGATCCACCAGATGCCGGTCATGCAGATCAGCAGGAACATCAGCGTCACGCCAATACTTAATCCGACGCTCACGTCGGCGATCTCGTAAAAACTCCAGCGAAACGCGCTGATCAGATAGACCACCGGGTTCAGAAGCGTCAGCGTGCGCCAGCCGGACGGCAGCATGTTGACGGAGTAGAAGCTGCCGCCGAGAAACGTCAGCGGCGTCACAACCAGCAGCGGGATGACTTGCAGCTTCTCGAAGCCATCGGCCCAGATGCCGATGATGAACCCGAACATGCTGAACGTCACCGCCGTCAGCACCAGGAACGTCAGCATCCAAAACGGATGCGCGATCCTCAGCGGAACGAACAGCCCGGCGGTCGCGAGAATGATGAGGCCGAGGATGATCGACTTGGTCGCCGCCGCGCCGACGTAGCCGAGCACGATCTCGAAATACGACACCGGCGCGGACAGCAATTCATAGATCGTGCCGGTGAATTTCGGAAAGTAGATGCCGAACGAGGCGTTGGCGATGCTTTGCGTGAGCACCGACAGCATGATGAGGCCGGGCACGATGAAGGTGCCGTAGCTGATCCCGTCGATTTCCGAGATGCGCGAACCGATCGCTGCGCCGAACACGACGAAATAGAGCGAGGTCGACACCACCGGCGAGATGATGCTTTGCATGACGGTGCGCCAGGTACGCGCCATTTCGAACAGGTAGATCGCCCGGACGGCCCGATAGTTCATATTACGTCCTGACCAGGCTGACGAAAATGTCTTCAAGCGAGCTTTGCGTCGTGTCGAGATCCGAAAAACGAATTCCGGCATCGCGCAGATCGCTCAGGAGGCTTGTAATGCCCGTGCGCTCGCTTTTGGTGTCGTAGGTGTAGACCAGTTCGGTGCCGTCATCCTGCAGCTCGAGCGTATAGGCGGCCAGCGATGCAGGTATGGCGTCGATGCGGCCCTGCAGATGCAGCTTCAGCCGTTTCTTGCCGAGCTTCTGCATCAAGGCGGCCTTGTCCTCGATCAGGATGATCTCGCCCTTATTGATGACGCCGATGCGATCGGCCATCTCCTCGGCTTCTTCGATGTAATGCGTCGTCAGAATGATGGTCACGCCGGCGGCCTGAAGCTGCCGCACGACCTCCCACATGCCCTTGCGCAATTCGACATCGACGCCTGCGGTCGGCTCGTCGAGGAACAGGATTTGCGGCTCGTGCGATAGCGCCTTGGCGATCATCACGCGGCGCTTCATGCCGCCCGACAGGGTGATGATGTTGCTGTCCTTCTTGTCCCACAGCGACAGATCTTTCAAAATCTTTTCGATCAGCGCCGGGTTCGGCGGCTTGCCGAAGAGGCCGCGGCTGAACGTCACCGTCGCCCACACCGACTCGAA
>JANMAN010000629.1:0-2911 GCA_031359885.1 Tardiphaga sp.
ATTCCTACAAAATCAAATGGAGGTCCAGACTTCTTGAGTATTCAAAGCAGCGGCTGAAGACCGAAGAAGCGCGGGTGCTCGCCGGCGACTTCAACGTCATTCCGGCGGCCCGCGACGTCCATAATCCGGCGGCATGGACCAACGACGCGTTGTTCAAGCCGCAGACCCGCGAAAGCTTTCAGCGTCTACTTGGTCTGGGGTTGACGGATGCGTTGCGGGCGGTGTCCGACGTCGGCGGCGAGTATACGTTTTGGGATTATCAGGCCGGGGCCTGGCAGAAGAACCACGGCATCCGCATCGATCATTTGCTGCTGTCGCCGCAGGCCGCCGACCGTCTCACCGGCGTCGGCATCGACAAGCACGTCCGCGGTTGGGAAAAACCATCCGACCATGTGCCGGTGTGGATCGACCTGGATTTGGCAGCGGCCTGACGTCGAACGTCAGTCCCGCTTACCCTGTACCCAGTTCTCGAGCATCTGCAATGCCATCGCACGGTCGTCCTCGGATGCCTTGTTGATCGCCTTGTTGTAGCTGTCCTGGATCCAGACCTCGTCCGGCGCAGCGCTGTCGCGAGCCAGCGTCAACCACATCAGGCCGCGCGCGGCCTGCCGGGGCAACTGCTCGCCGTTGAACAGCATTTGCCCCAGCATGGCTTGCGCCTGGTGCTGACCCTTCTGCGCGGCGAGGCCTAACCAACGCACGCCGTAACGGGTGTCGCGCGGCGCGCCGACACCTTTCAAATACAGACGCGCCAGGTCGTATTGCGCATCGGCATTGCCGAAGTAGGACGCGGCATAAGAAAACATCTCACGCGCGCGCGACGCGTCGGGCTTGATCTTGGTGTTGGGGATGCCGTCGAGATAATACCGCCCGAGCGACACGAAGGCGTTGGCGACGATCGCAGCCTGCGGCGCGCTCGGCGAATCCTCGGCATGGGCGTTCGCAACGCGGCTGAAATAATCGAAGGCGCGCAAATCGTCCTGGGTCACGCCGTCGCCGTTGGCGTACATCCGGCCGAGCTTCCACTGCGCAATCGGATGTCCGCCCTCGGCCGCATATTGCAGCGCCGTCAGGCTCGGCTCGCTGGGAATCGGAGCCGGCGGCAGCAACTTCTTCAGCAATCCCGGCTTCGTCGGCGCCAACACCGGCGCTTCCTGCCCGACCATGGTCCCGTCGAAGGCTTTCGCCGGCACGAGTGGCCACTGGGCCGCCGCGACGGCGGCACCCAAAACCAACGCAAAACAAACGGTACGCTTAAATGTCCGCATAACACTGTTTCTCATGCGCGCCACCCGGATGGGTGACCGCACCATCGACCGCTGGGCCGACCTGCTGGGCGTATTTCCAAAGAGCGCCCGACGTGTGGTTCGTCGCGCGGGGCTGCCATTTGGTTTTGCGTTGAGCCAATTCGTCGTCGCTTAAACAAACGTTGAGCGTGCCAATGTCGGCGTCGATTTCGATAATGTCGCCGTCCTGTAACAGCGCGATCGGTCCGCCGATGGCCGCTTCGGGGCCGACATGGCCGATGCAGAAGCCGCGCGTTGCGCCTGAAAACCGGCCGTCCGTGATCAGCGCGATCTTGCCGCCCATGCCCTGCCCAGTCAGCGCCGCCGTGGTCGACAGCATCTCGCGCATGCCGGGACCGCCGCGCGGCCCTTCATAGCGGATGACGAGGACTTCGCCCTCTTTATACGTCTTGTTCTTCACGGACTCGAAAGCGTCCTCTTCGCGGTCGAAGCAACGCGCCGGACCGGTGAATTTCAGATTGGACATCCCCGCGACCTTCACGATCGCGCCCTCGGGCGCGAGGTTACCCTTCAAACCGACGACGCCGCCCGTGACAGTGATAGGCTTGTCGGCCGGATGCACCACGTCTTGATGCGGATTCCATTTCACCGACTTCAAATTCTCGGCGATGGTTCGACCCGTGACGGTCAGACAATCGCCATGCAGATATCCGTTATCGAGCAACGTTTTCATCAGAAGCGGTATGCCACCCACTTCGAACATGTCTTTGGCGACATAACGTCCGCCGGGTTTCAAATCGGCGACATAAGGAGTCTTTTTGAAGATTTCTGCGACATCGAACAGATCGAATTTGATGCCGCACTCGTGTGCGATCGCCGGCAGATGCAGCGCGGCATTGGTCGAGCCGCCCGATGCCGCGACGACGGCGGCGGCGTTCTCAAGCGCCTTGCGCGTGACGATGTCGCGCGGCCGGATGTTGAGCTGGATCAGCTCCATCACCTTCTCGCCCGCCGTTGCGCAAAACGCATCGCGGATTTCGTACGGCGCGGGTGCACCGGCCGAATAGGGCAGCGCAAGACCGATCGCTTCTGACACCGTCGCCATGGTGTTAGCGGTGAATTGGGCACCGCAGGCACCCGCGGAGGGGCACGCCACGCGTTCGATTTCGTCGAGGTCCTCGTCCGACATCTCGCCGACCGAATGCTTGCCGACCGCCTCGAACATGTCTTGCACCGTGACCTGCTGGCCGCGGAAATTGCCCGGCAGGATCGAGCCGCCATAGATGAAGATCGACGGCACGTTGAGGCGCACCATCGCCATCATCATGCCGGGCAAGGATTTGTCGCAGCCGGCGAGGCCGACCAGCGCGTCATAGGCGTGGCCGCGCATCGTCAGTTCGACGGAATCGGCGATGCACTCGCGCGACGGCAACGACGAGCGCATGCCGTCATGGCCCATGGCGATGCCATCCGTGACGGTGATCGTGCAGAATTCACGCGGCGTACCACCGGCAGAAGCGACGCCCTTTTTGACGGCCTGGGCCTGGCGCATCAGGGAAATATTGCAGGGAGCGGCTTCGTTCCAACAGGAGGCGACGCCGACGAAGGGCTGATGAATCTGCTGCTTGGTCAGCCCCATCGCGTAATAATAGGAACGGTGCGGC
>JANMAN010000661.1:0-7424 GCA_031359885.1 Tardiphaga sp.
GGCCGGGGTTGGAGTCGCCGCGTCGCAGGCGTCCAGAGCGCAGCGCGCGTGATGGCGCGCACCTCCGCGCAAGCCGCGCCTGTTTCATCGGTGCGGCCGATGCTGGTCAAAATTCTGGATGGCGTCGCCGCGTGGTTTCGCAGCCGTCGCAAGTCGCAAAAGGAGATCTGACGATGGACTGGAGCGACCTTGCGAAACAAGTGATCGCGCTCGGCGCACCGATGCTCGGCACGGCTTTGGGCGGTCCGCTCGGCGGCGCGGCTGGACAGATTCTCGCCGGCGCGCTCGAGGCCTCCGCGCCGACGCCGGCGGCGGTTCAAGCCAGCCTGCCGACGGCCGATCCATCGGCCCTCGCGCAAGCCGAAGCGCAATGGGCGGACGCAATCCGCGCTGAAGCCGAGACCCAGCGCGTCGCGATCAGCGAAACGCAGGCGACGATCCGCGCGGAGATGGCCGCCGACGATCCGATCCAGCGATGGTGGCGACCGATTTACGCATTCGAGCTCGTGTTGGAGTGCGCCGCATTGTGGTTCGTCATGGTCCATGAATTCTGGACCGGCGACGTCCAGACCATCAACGCGCTGTTGTCCGCGACCACGCTGCTGGTGGCCTATTGGGGCTTCCGGTTCGGCGTGCTAGGCGTTTATGTCAGCGGGCGGACCCGCGAAAAGGTCTCCGCCGTGACGGGACAGAACGCGCCGGGGCTGCTCGAAAAGCTCGCCAAGGTCGTGGTGAAGAACAGATAACGCAGCGTTCATGGCGCGTTCACGACGATCCGGCGCATGGTGGACGATTGCCGCCGATTTTCGGCTACCGAATTGCGGAGACGACCTTGCGCCTGCTTGTCGTGGAAGACGATCCCGATCTCAACCGCCAACTCACCACCGCGCTGATCGGCGCGGGATACGTCGTCGATCGTGCGTTCGACGGCGAGGAGGGGCACTTCCTCGGCGACAGCGAACCCTATGACGCCGTGGTGCTCGACATCGGCCTGCCGAAGATGGACGGCTTGTCGGTGCTCGAAGCGTGGCGGCGCAACGGCCGCGTGATGCCGGTGCTGATCCTGACCGCGCGCGATCGCTGGAGCGACAAGGTGCAGGGCTTCGATGCCGGTGCGGACGACTACGTCGCCAAGCCGTTTCACCTCGAAGAGGTGCTGGCGCGAATCCGCGCGCTGCTGCGCCGGACCGCCGGGCATGCGCAGTCCGAGCTGACCTGCGGGCCGGTCGTGCTCGATACGCGCACCAACCGCGTCAGCGTCAACGGCAACCACATCAAGCTGACCTCGCACGAATATCGCCTGCTGGCCTATCTGATGCATCATGGCGGCCGCGTGGTCTCGCGCACCGAATTGGTCGAGCATTTGTACGATCAGGATTTCGACCGCGATTCGAACACGATCGAAGTATTCGTCGGCCGAGTGCGCAAAAAACTCGATGTCGATATTATTCAGACCGTGCGCGGACTGGGCTACCTGCTGACGCCGCCGACGCAGACGTGATGCCTGCATCAACCGGGAGTGTTTTCTGACCGCGATCCAAAAGACATCGTCATTCCGGGGCGCGTCACTCGGGCGACGTCTTCGTCGCCGGAGCGACGCGAGCCCGGACTCCATCACCCCCTCGGGGAGTATGGATTCCGGACATGCGCTATCGGCGCGAACGCAAAGCGTTCGTCGCCATCGCGCATTCCGGAATGACGGCGGGCGGGACGTTATTCTTAGCCTCAAGACGCTCTGATGTTTGGCAGTTCGCTCGCCACCCGACTGTTCTTATCGGCGACGGCTTGGGTGGTTATAATCCTGGTGCTGACCGGGATCACGTTGTCCTCGGTGTACCGCGACGCATCGGAACGCGCCTTCGACCGCCGCTTGAATTTCTATTTGCGCACGTTGGTCGCGGAGGTCGGCCCTCCCGACGAAGCGCCCGATCGGCAATCGCAATCGCTCGGCGAGCCGTTGTTCGAGTTGCCGCTGTCGGGCTGGTATTGGCAGATCGCGCGTGTGGACGGCGACAAGCCCGACGTCAAAGCTTCGCGCTCGCTGTGGGACAAGAAGCTGCCGCGGCTCGAAGACCAGGGCATCGACCTCACGGCCGCAGGGGTTCGCCTCGGTTATGCCAACGGGCCGGAAGACCAGCGATTGCGCATGGTCGAGCGGCCGATCGATCTCGGCAGCGACGGTTCGTTCGTGGTGAGCGTCGCGGGCGACGCCACTGAAATCTTCGACGAAACTCGCAGTTTCGATGTCTATCTCGCCGGCACGTTTCTGGCGCTGTCGATCGGGCTGGTTCTGACCACGATCTTTCAGGTTCGCTTCGGCCTCGCACCGCTGAAGCGCGTCTCGGAATCGATCGCGGCGATCCGCTCCGGTCGCGCCGAACGGCTCGAAGGCGAATTTCCCGTCGAGATCGCGCCGCTCGCGCGCGAGACCAACGCGCTGATCGATGCCAACCGCGAAATCGTCGAGCGCGCCCGCACCCATGTCGGCAATCTCGCGCATGCGATCAAGACGCCCTTGTCCGTCATCGTCAACGAGGCGGCCGGGCGAAGCGGCGATCCGTTCGCCGCCAAGGTGATGGAGCAGGCCGGCGTGATGCGCGATCAGGTCACGCATCATCTGGAACGGGCGCGGATCGCGGCGCGGCTGACCGTCATCGTCACGATCACGGAGGTCGCGCCCGTCATCGCCGGGCTTCAACGCACGATGGATAAAATTCATCGCGCGCGCGGCATTGCCATCGAAACGACGGTCGACGAAGCCGCCAAATTTCGCGGCGAGAAACAAGACCTCGAAGAAATGGTCGGCAATCTCGTGGACAACGCCTGCAAATGGGCGGCGTCGGAGGTGCGGATCGAGGTTTCGATCCAGCCGCCGACCGCACCGGGTGCCGTTCCCATGCTGCGGTTCCTCGTCGATGATGACGGCCGTGGCCTGTCCGACGCCGAACGCGCCCAGGTCGCGCAGCGCGGCCAGCGGCTGGACGAAACGATACCGGGATCGGGGCTGGGCTTGTCGATCGTGACCGACCTGGCCGCGCTTTACGGCGGCAGCCTCACGTTGGGGGCGTCCCCCACCGGCGGCCTGCGCGCCGACCTCGCCTTGCCGGCGGCGTAATTCACGCACGTTCCTCAACCGCTTCTTAACGCCACCAGGGGTATCAAAGTCGATGCACGTCCCGCGCGCCGATGGCTGCGTCGCGCCTGGGCAACCGCGTGCGGACGGGAATGATGAGCCAAAGTTCGGCCGAGCGGTTGAAAGCCTATCTTGCGCAACTGCCGCCTCGTGCGCAGGCGCTGCTGATGCGCGAGTTCGAACGGTCGCTCGAGCGCGGCGAAGACGCGGCCGTCGCGAACTTCGTGCTCGGGGAATTGCGCAAGATCGTGCGCGGCGCGGACGCGTCCGAGTCGCCCCGGTTCAACGACCCGCAGCGCCTGTTGTTTGCGCCGCTGGAGCCGTATCTCACCGAGTCACAGGCACCGGCAGGGCCGGGGCAGATCCGTCGCCAGTCTTTGGCGCCGATCTGGATGTGGCTGACACGCGAGGGCGCTCCGGACGCCGCGAGTGCGTTTATCAGCGCGTTAGAGGCCGGTGGCGATCCGGCCACCGTTGCGCGCGCTTTTCAGACCGTTGCCGCCGACGTCATTGCAGCATTGCTGGCCGAGACCGATCCGCGACGCGGCGCGGCACGCGTCGGCCCGGCCGGTGCCGTTGAAGACCTTCCCGGCATCGGTGCGGTGCTCAAGTCGATCGACGCGCTCGACCAGCTCTCCGGAAAAATCCCCAGTCACATTCGCACCTTCGGGCCATCGCAAATCGTGTCGGTCAACGCAGCCCTTGCAGCACCTGCGCTCCAATCGCCGCAAGTGCTGCCGTTCGCGGTGCGTTTCGTGATGCAACGGCTGACGCCGACATGGCAGATCGTTCGTCTTGCCGTTCAGGCGGCCGCGACCGACGACGCGGCGCGCGTCGCCAAGCATCCGCTCGGCGTGGCCGTACCGATGGCGATCGAGGATTTGTCGCAGGCCGCCGCGCGGTTGCGCGAGGACATCAAACGGGGCCAATTCGGCAATGCCGGCGATTACGTCAAGATCGTGCATGACGGCGTGCGCGGGCTGCGCACCGAACTGGATATTCGCAACGATTCGGCCTGGGGTCGCTCGCTGGCGATGTTGCGCGTCGACATTTCGGGCGCGTTGAAAACGGAAATCGACAATGTGCCCGGCCGGGTGCGCCGGCTGTTGCGGCAGCGCCCGGACAAGGACGTCTCCGCAGGAACACGGCTTGATCCCGCCGAGATCGACGAGACCGTCGCGTTGATCGATTTCGTCGCGGTGTGTCGGTCGTTCGCAAGCGAACTGGCGATCAACGAAGTCACGCTGCGGACCTATGCCGATCTGCAAAGCTATCTGGAAAAATCCACGGAGACGCTGGTGGAATCGCTGCGGCACTGCGATGTGCGGGTGCGAGGGTTCCGCGAACAGCAGGCGCGCGCCGCGATCCGGTTCTGCGAGGTGCTGTTCGGGCATGACTATGCCGTGCTGCTGGGCCGTTCGGCCGACAACGCTTTGGCCGACGAGCGAAAGCCCGCCCGCGTCGGGTAGCGGAACCGTTGCCGCAATTGTCAATTGCACGGCCTCCATCGACATGGTGTAACGCGGCGGTCCGACGCCGGCCGTGACCGGCGTTCCTGCCGGAACTCTCTTGATGGCGCTATGGTTCGTGTTCGCTCTGATGACGGCCGCCGCGGTGTTCGCGGTGCTGTGGCCGCTCGGCCGTCGCGGACCAGCGCAGGCGGGCGGTAGCGACACCGTCGTCTACAAAGACCAATTGACCGAAATCGATCGCGATCTCGCTGCCGGCATGATCGCCAAGCCCGATGCCGACGCCGCTCGCGTCGAAATCTCGCGTCGGCTGCTCGCGGCTGCGGATGGTCCGCGCGAAACATCCGCGCATGTCAGCGTCACCTGGCGCCGCGCCGTCTCGGTCATCGCACTGGCGGGCATTCCCGCACTGGCGGCCGCGTTCTATCTGCCGCTGGGTTCGCCGCGAATGCCCGATTTCCCGCTCGCCGATCGCCGCGGTTCGCCGTCGATCAACGAGCCGATGGACCGGCTTGTCGCGCAAGTCGAAGCGCATCTCGAGAAAAACCCCACCGACGGTCGCGGCTGGACGGTGCTCGCCCCGGTACTGGTCAAGCTCAACCGCTACGACGATGCGGTTCGCGCCTATCGCAATTCGATCGCCTATGCCGGAGAGACCGCCGAACGCCGTGCCGATCTCGGCGAGGCGATCACGGGCGTCGCCAACGGCGTCGTGACGTCGGAGGCCAAGGACGCATTCGCGCGCGCCGCTGCACTGGACGCTGAAAATCCGAAGGCGGCGTATTTTCTCGGCCTCGCCGCCGAACAGGACGGCCGCAACGCCGAGGCCGCCACGATCTGGCGTGCGATGCTCACGAAAGCTCAGCCGGGCGCGCCGTGGCTGCCAGCGGTGCAGCAGGCGTTGGCGCGGGTCGGCGGCGTCGCCATGCCTTCGCCATCGCAAGATGCCATCGCAGCAGCAAGCGGCATGACCGAAGGCGACCGCAACGGAATGATCCGCGGCATGGTCGAGGGGCTTGCCACACGGTTGAAGGCGGACGGCAGCGACGTCGAGGGATGGTTGCGGCTGATGCGTGCCTATATGGTGTTGGGCGAGCGCGACAAGGCGAAGGTAGCCGAGAGCGATGCCCGCGCAGCGCTCGGCGCAAACGCCGAACGGCTGAAGCAACTCGACGACGGTGTGAAATCGCTTGGACTCAACGGGTGAGCATGATGCCGAAAAGTATGACGCGGTTTTCGGATAACATCATGCTCCAGCTCAAAGGTTATCCATGACGCGTAAGCAACGGCGACTGACGATGATCGGAGGCGCGCTGTGCGTTCTCGCGGTCGCGGCCGGGCTCGTGCTGAATGCGCTGCGAGATTCGATCGTGTTCTTCTCGACGCCAGCGATGGTATCCGAGAAAAAGATTCAGCCGGGCACGCGCTTCCGTCTCGGCGGCATGGTCGAGCAGGGCTCATTGACGCGCGGCGAGAACCTCGCCGTATCGTTCAAGGTCTCGGACGGCAATGCGACGTTGCCGGTGACATTCAAAGGCATTCTGCCGGATCTGTTTCGCGAAGGGCAGGGCGTCGTCGCCGAAGGCGCGATCGACTCGGCCGGCGTATTCAAGGCCGATACGGTGCTGGCCAAGCATGACGAGAATTACATGCCGAAAGAGGTCGCCGACGCGTTGAAGGCACAGGGTCGTTGGCAAGAGGGCACCGGCGGCAAACCGGTTGTCGGCAGCAACGCCGCCACGCCTTCCAATCCCCCCGCACAACAGAGTGTCGTCCGTTGATCGCCGAAGCCGGACATTACGCATTGGTGCTGGCGCTGGGCCTCGCTCTGATCCAGGCGATCGTGCCGGTGATCGGCGCGCGCGTTGGCGATGCCGCACTGATGAATGTCGCGCGCTCGTCTGCGCTGGGGCAATTGCTGTTCGTCGCGCTGTCGTTCGGTGCGCTGACGACGCTCTACGTGATCTCGGATTTTTCCGTCGTCAACGTGTTCGAGAATTCGCATTCGCTGAAACCGCTGCTGTATAAAATCACCGGCGTCTGGGGCAATCACGAAGGCTCGATGCTGCTGTGGGTTAGCATCCTCGCGCTGTTCGGCGGCCTTGTTGCGGCCTTCGGCAACAACTTGCCGCTGTCGCTGCGCGCGCATGTGCTGGCCGTGCAGGGGTGGATCGCGGCGGCGTTCTATCTGTTCATCCTCGTCACCTCGAATCCGTTTTTGCGCATCGCCAATCCGCCGATCGAGGGGCGCGATCTCAATCCTGTGTTGCAGGATATCGGTCTCGCCGTGCATCCGCCGATGCTCTATCTCGGCTATGTCGGCTTCTCGATTTCGTTCTCCTTTGCCGTCGCCGCCTTGATCGAAGGCCGTATAGATGCGGCCTGGGCGCGCTGGGTGCGGCCGTGGACGTTGATGGCATGGATCTGCCTCACGCTCGGCATCGCGATGGGGTCGTATTGGGCCTATTACGAACTCGGCTGGGGCGGCTGGTGGTTCTGGGATCCGGTGGAGAATGCATCGTTGATGCCGTGGCTCGCCGGCACCGCGCTGTTGCATTCCGCGGTCGTGATGGAAAAGCGCAACGCGCTGAAGGTCTGGACCATACTCCTTTCGATCCTGACCTTCTCGCTGTCGCTGCTCGGCACCTTCCTGGTGCGTTCGGGCGTGCTGACCTCGGTGCATGCGTTCGCGACCGATCCGACCCGCGGCGTGTTCATCCTGCTGATCCTGTGCCTGTTCATCGGCGGCAGCCTTTCCCTTTATGCGTGGCGCGCGTCGGCATTGAAGCAGGGCGGGCTGTTCGCGCCGATCTCGCGCGAAG
>JANMAN010000630.1:0-4128 GCA_031359885.1 Tardiphaga sp.
CGATGAAATCAGGCATTTCAGGTTTCGTCGCACTGATCGTGCTGCTCGTGATCGTCGTGTTCGGCTATGCCGCGATCTTCACGGTCCGGCAGACCGAACAGGTTCTCGTCGTGCGGCTCGGCGAGCCCAAGCGCGTCGTCACCGAACCGGGCCTTCACTTCAAGGCTCCGTTCGTCGACACGGTCATCAGCGTCGACAAGCGCATCCTCGATCTGGAAAATCCGGCGCAGGAAGTCATCGCATCCGATCAGAAGCGTCTCGTAGTGGATGCCTTCGCGCGCTACCGCATCAAGAACGCGTTGCGCTTCTATCAAAGCATCGGTTCGATCCAGGCAGCCAACATCCAGCTCACCACGCTGCTCAACGCGTCGTTGCGGCGCGTGCTCGGCGAGGTCACCTTCATTCAGGTGGTGCGTGACGAACGCGAGAGCTTGATGAACCGGATTCGCGATCAGCTCGACCGCGAGGCCGACGGCTACGGCATTCAGGTGGTGGACGTGCGTATCCGCCGCGCCGATCTGCCGGAGCAGAACAGCCAGGCGGTGTATCAGCGGATGCAGACCGAGCGGCAGCGTGAAGCCGCCGAATTCCGCGCGCAGGGCGGGCAAAAGGCGCAGGAAATTCGCTCCCGCGCCGACCGCGAAGCCACCGTCATCATCGCGGAGGCCAACTCGAAGGCCGAGCAAACCCGCGGCGAGGGCGACGGCGAGCGCAACCGGCTGTTCGCAGATGCCTACGGCAAGGACGCCGATTTCTTCGCGTTCTACCGCTCGATGGGTGCCTATGAAGCCGGACTGAAGGGCAACGATACGCGCTTCCTGCTGAAGCCCGATTCGAGCTTCTTCCGCTTCTTCGGCAACGCCACCGGGCAACAGCCTGCGGCTGCCGCACCGAAGCCGTAGAGCTAGCGGGGCGGCTATGGCGACTTTGCCATAGCCGCCGCTCTGCTTTATCAAAGACTTGCATCGTCGCGGCGCGGACTTCCAAGTTCGCGCCGGTCGCATGCCAATCATAACGGTTCCGGGAGACACGGGCGATGAGGTCCATAGCGTTCGGCGACTTCCTCATCGGCCTCGGCATTCTCTTCGTGCTTGAAGGCCTTTTATTCGCTGCGATCCCGGCCTGGATGCGCCGGGCGATGAAAAGCGCGCTGGCAACGCCCGACAACATGCTGCGGATCGTCGGTCTGGGGTCCGCCGTCGTGGGCCTGGTTTTGATCTGGCTGGTACGCAAGTAATCGCCGACCGGTCACGGTTGCGTCAGACCGGCCTCAACGCGCAATTTCCTGATCTTTTCCTGCGTCCGGGTCGGCTGCGCCAGCTTGCGTCATTGCCCCGAAACGGCGCAATCTATGCATCGATGTGCGAGCCAACGATTTGCGAACCGTTCGCCTGGAGATCATCTGCCCATGTCCGCACCAAAGTCCGCCGTCCCCTTTGAGAGCCCTGCGTTGGACCGCCGTCTGCGGTCAGGGGTGTTGGGCAAATGCCTCGGTGTCGCGCTGGCGATCGCCGTGATCGCGCCGGCATCGGCGCGCGGACCCGAAGGCGTGGCCGATGTCGCCGAGAAGGTGATCGACGCCGTCGTCAACATCTCGACCACGCAGACCGTTCAGGCCAAAGCCGGCGACAAGGGCGAAGGCAGTCGGGGCGCGATGCCGCAACTGCCGCCAGGCTCGCCGTTCGAGGAATTCTTCGACGACTTCTTCAAGAACAAGCGCGGCGACGGCCCCAAGGGCGGTCCCGGCATGGCGCAGCCGCGCAAGACCAATTCGCTCGGCTCCGGATTCATCGTCGATACGGCGGGCGTAGTCGTCACCAACAACCACGTCATCGCCGATGCCGATGAAATCAACATCATCATGAACGACGGCACCAAGCTCAAAGCGACCTTGGTCGGCGTCGACAAGAAGACCGACTTGGCCGTTTTGAAATTCACGCCGGTCAAACCCGTCACCGCCGTCAAATTCGGCGACTCCGGAAAATTGCGGCTCGGCGAATGGGTGATCGCGATCGGCAATCCGTTCTCGCTCGGCGGCACGGTGACCGCGGGCATCGTCTCGGCGATCAACCGCGACATCAATTCCGGGCCCTATGACAGCTACATTCAGACCGACGCCTCGATCAATCGCGGCAATTCGGGTGGGCCTCTGTTCAACCTCGACGGCGAGGTCATCGGCGTCAACACGCTGATCATTTCGCCGTCTGGCGGCTCGATCGGCATCGGTTTCGCCGTGCCCTCGAAGACCGTTTCGGTCGTGGTCGATCAGTTGCGCCAGTTCGGCGAATTGCGCCGCGGTTGGCTCGGCGTCCGCATCCAGCAGGTGACGGACGAGATCGCCGAAAGCCTCAACATCAAGCCGGTGCGCGGCGCGTTGATCGCCGGCATCGACGACAAGGGTCCTGCCAAGCCTGCCGGCATTGAGCCGGGCGACGTGATCGTGAAATTCGACGGCAAGGATATCAAGGAGCCGAAGGATCTCTCGCGCACGGTCGCGGACACCGCAGTCGGCAAAGCGGTCGATGTCATCATCATCCGCAAGGGCCAGGAAGTGACCAAGCAGGTGACGCTCGCTCGTCTCGAGGAGGGCGAGAAGCCGACGCCGGCGTCGGTGAAGACCGAGGTGCAGCCGGACAAGCCGGTGACTCAGAAAGCGCTCGGGCTCGACCTCGCGGGATTGAGCAAGGACCTGCGCGCGAAATTCAAGATCAAGGACAGCGTCAAAGGCGTGGTCGTGATCGGCGTCGACGGCAATTCGGATGCCGCCGAGAAACGCCTCGGCGCCGGCGACGTCATCGTTGAAGTCGCGCAGGAAAGCGTCGCCAACGCCGGCGACGTCAAGAAGCGCGTCGATGCCTTGAAGAAGGACGGCAAGAAATCGGTGCTGTTGCTAGTGTCGAACGCCGACGGCGAACTGCGCTTCGTCGCGCTGAGCGTGCCGTAGTTGCTGTCATTCCGGGGCGCTTGAGCCACACGTCATCGTGTGGCGAATGCGAGCCCGGAATCCATAACCCCAGTGCGTGAACGATGTCGGTCGCTGTTTCCGTCGTCAACAGGCCACAGGGTTTATGGATTCCGGGCCTGTGCCAGCCGCCGGCTTCGCCGCCGGCCGACCCATCCCGGAATAACAATTTCCTACAAGCGCGCCTTCGCATGCTCCGCAATCGCGTCGATGATCTGCGGCCACATCGGGATCGGCAGCGCGTGGCCCATGCCCGTGATCTCCAGCAATTTCGCGCCGGGGATCGACGCCGCCGTGTCGCGGCCGGCTTCGGGCCGCACCAGCGGATCGACCGTGCCGTGAATCACCAGCGTCGGCGCTTTCACCGCACCCAGCCGTGGTTTGCGATTGCCTGACGCCAAGATCGCGCGCAACTGACGGCCGACGCCCGCCGGATTGAGACCGCGCGCATAAGTCCGCTCGGCGCGCGACCGGTCCTTCGCTTCGTCGTCTGGGAAGCTGCCGCCGCGCAGCAGCTTCCATGTCTGCGCGAAGCGCGCGAGATATTCCTCGTAGGTCACGGGCGGCGCGGCCATTAGCATGGCGGCGGCTTCGCGAGTCGGCTGCGGCAATTTTGGATTGCCGGTCGTGGACATGATCGAGGTGAGCGAGCGCACGCGCTGCGGATACAACATCGCGATTTCCTGCGCGATCATGCCGCCCATCGATGCGCCGACGATATGCGCGGATGCGATGCCGAGCGCGTCCATCAGGCCGATCGTGTCGGCGGCCATGTCGCTGAGCTTGTACACCGACGCGACGGGCGTGCCGAGCAGTCGCAGCTTGATGAGTTCGAACGCCGTCAGCTTCTTGCCGCCGGCGAACTTGGTCGATTGTCCGATGTCGCGGTTGTCGAAACGGATCACGCGGAAGCCACGCGCCGCAAGCTGCGTGCAGAATTCGTCGTCCCAATGGATCATCTGCGCGCCGAGACCCATGATGAGAAACAGCGGCTCGGCATCGGCCTTGCCGAAGATCTCGTAGCAAAGTTCGATGCCGTTGCTGCGGGCGAGCTGCGGCGGCTGGTGGTCCAATGCGGTCACGGCAAATCCTCGATGAAATGACGCTCAACCTATGGCACGGATCGTTGGGGCGAGCGAGACGGGCTACAATTTGTCATTGCGAGG
>JANMAN010000742.1:0-2987 GCA_031359885.1 Tardiphaga sp.
CGCCGGCGCCGCCGCGGCCATCGGTGATGCGGTAGGTGCCGGCGCTATGCCAGGCCAGACGGATGAACAACCCGCCGTAATGGCCGAAATCCGCCGGCCACCAGGGCTGCGAGTCGGTCATCAAAGCATGCAGATCCTTCACGACGGCATCGAGATCGAGCGTCTTGAATTCCTCGGCATAATCAAAGCCTTCGCCCATCGGATCGGCGGCCGGATGGTTGGTGTGGAGCACGCCGATGTCGAGATGCTCCGGCCACCAATCGCGATTGCCGTGGCCTTTGCTGCGCGGGCCCTTGCCCTTGGCGTCATGGTCGACCGGGCATTTGCCTGCGGTTTCGGTATTCGTGTCCATCGTCTGTCCCATCGATAAGAGGATTCGGTTCCAAATCATGGTGGAAGATATCTGCCATCAGGTCCAGTCGATTTGTCTTCCATCTTCGATCAGTTTATCTGATTAACCATGATTACGCTCCGCCAGCTTCGCTACCTCTCCGCTTTGGCCCAGCACGGCCATTTCGGCCGCGCCGCCGAGGCGTGTGCCGTCACGCAGCCCGCCTTGTCGATGCAGATCCGCGACCTCGAACGCACCCTGGGCGTCAAGCTGGTGGAGCGCCGCCCCGGCGACGTGATGCTGACGAGCATCGGCCGCGAGATTGCGCGGCGCGGCGCGGACGTGCTTGCGGCGTCGCGCGACCTGATGGATTTCGCGCGGCACTCCGGTCAATTGCTGACCGGACGACTGACGCTGGGCGTGATCCCGTCGCTCGCGCCTTATCTGCTGCCGAAGATTCTGCCGATTCTGCAAAAACAATATCCCGATCTGAGGCTCGATCTGCGCGAGACCCAAACCCGGCAATTGATCGACGAGGTCAACAACGGCGCGCTGGACGCCGCGATGCTCGCACTGCCCGCCGGAGACGACGACATCGCGACGCTGCCGCTATTCGAAGACAGCTTTCTGTTGGCGGTATCCGCGAACGATCCCCGGTCCGACGACACGCGTGTCGCAGCCGAAGACATCGATCAGAGCAAGCTGATCCTGCTTGAAGACGGCCACTGCCTGCGTGATCAGGCGTTGGCGTTCTGCGCAACGTCGGCGCGCGGCCGCAGCAACGGAGCCGGCGGCACCAGCTTCGGTGCATCGAGCCTCAGCACGGTGATGCAGATGGTCGCGAGCGGTTACGGCGTGACGCTGATTCCGCAGATCGCAGCGGAGGTCGAGCGCCGCGATCCCCGGGTGAAATTCCTGCGGCTCCGCGAACCGCAGCCCGGCCGCAGCATCGGTCTTGCATTCCGTCGCACCTCGCCTCGCCGCGCGGATTTCATGGCGCTCGGCGACGTGGTGAAGGGGTGTGTTATCGCGACAAGCAAAGCGTCATCCTGAGATGCTCGTGCCAGCGGCGCTCTTGCGCCGTGAGCACGAGCCTCGAAGGATGGCTGACGACACGAAACATTCGCCGTCGCCCTTCGAGCCGCCAAAGAGGGCGGCCACCTCAGGGTAACGGCGAAAGTCAGATCAAACCCCGAGCGTGCCGGCCTTTGCCGCCGCGTAACGCTCCGAGATCACCTTCCAGTTGACCGTATTCCACCACGCCTTCAGATAATCCGCGCGGCGGTTCTGATAGGTCAAATAATACGCGTGCTCCCAGACGTCGTTGCCGAGCAGCGCGCGCTTGCCGTCCATGATCGGATTGTCCTGGTTCGGACGGTTCTCGATCGACAGCTTGCCGGCCTTGTCGACGACCACGAACACCCAGCCCGAGCCGAACTGGCGGCCACCCGACGCATTGAAGTCGGTCTGGAATTTCTCCAAACCGCCGAGATCCTTGTCGATCGCGGCGAGCACTTCGCCTTCCGGCTTGCCGCCGTTCGGTCCCATGATCTGCCAGAACATCGAATGGTTGGCATGGCCGCCGAGATTGTTGCGGACGCCGGTGCGGATCGCTTCAGGCACGCTGGCGAGATTGCCGAGCACCTCTTCGACCGGCTTCTCGCCGATCATCGGATTGTCCTTGGCGAAATTGTTCAGGTTGGTGATGAAGGCCTGATGATGCCGGGTGTTGTGCAGCTCCATCGTCTTGGCGTCGATATGCGGCTCGAGCGCATTGGTCGGATAGGTCAGCGCCGGCAGCTTGAACGGGCCGGTCGGCGCGGGGGCTGCGGCTTGCGCATAAACAAGGCGCGGCGTTGCAACGGCAGCGGCGGCACCGCCAGCGGCGAGCATGAGATGGCGTCGGGACAAAAGGGGCATCGGAAATCTCCGTAGGCGATGGGCGCGGATGCGCGGCGGCAGGATAAGCTACGATGCACATACGCGCGAAAGCGCGACGCGGTTTCCGGATTCGTGATCGTTCGATGCGGCGGATCGAAGCGGGGCTCGGATCAAGAGGCGGCAACACATTGTCATTCCGGGGCGCGCGCAGCGATAGCTGCAAGCGAACCCGGAATCTCCTCATGTTCATCTTATTGAGATTCCGGGTTCGCTCTCGCCAAGAGGCGTTCGCGCCCCGGAAGGACGGATACCAAAAAAAGGGCGGCCTCATCGGCCGCCCTTTTCCGTTCGCTATTCGCTCGTCGTCTATCACTCGGCAGCGGGCGCGACGGCCTGCTTGGCTTCGAGATCTTCGCCGGTCTCCTGATCGACCGCCTTCATCGACAAACGCGTCTTGCCGCGATCGTCGAAGCCGAGCAGCTTGACCTTGACCTTGTCGCCTTCCTTGACGACGTCGGAGGTCTTCTGCACCCGCGCCGAAGCGAGCTGGCTGATGTGAACGAGACCGTCCTTCGCGCCGAAGAAGTTCACGAAGGCGCCGAACTCCATCACCTTGACGACGGTGCCTTCGTAGATCGCGTTCAGCTCCGGATCGGAGGCGATCGACTTGATCCACTTGATCGCGGCCTTGATCGACTCGCCATCCGACGAGGCAACCTTCACCGAACCGTCATCCTCGATGTTGATCTTGGCGCCGGTCTTTTCGACGATCTCG
>JANMAN010000777.1:0-2073 GCA_031359885.1 Tardiphaga sp.
ACTCGCGTGTCGATGGGTTCGCCGAGCATCCTCGCAGCGAAAGCCGGCATGGGCCATTACAAGAGTCCGAAGATGGAGGAGCGTTACCCGAACATTCAGTTCAGCCAATTCTCCGGCGCGGAAATGGTCGCCAAGAAATACGGGCTGACCAAGGACGAGCTCGACGCCTTCGCCTTCGAGAGCCATCAGCGCGCGATTGCCGCGACCCATGCCGGCCGGTTTAAGGACGAAATCATCCCGCTGCCGATCACCCGTGCCGATGGCACCGCGGACACCCATCTGATCGACGAAGGCATTCGCTTCGATGCCACACTCGACGGCATTCGCGGCGTCAAACTGATTCAGGAAGGCGGACAACTCACAGCCGCCAGCGCCAGCCAGATCTGCGACGGGGCATCCGGCGTGATGGTGGTCAGCGAACGCGGCCTCAAGCAGCTCGGCATCAAGCCAATGGCACGCGTCCATCACATGACCATGATGGGTGGCGATCCCGTCATCATGTTGGAGGCTCCCTTACCAGCAACCAAGCGCGCGCTTGAGAAAGCGGGCATGTCGATCGACGACATCGATCTATTCGAAGTCAACGAGGCCTTCGCCTCGATCCCGACCTCATGGCTAAAGGCCACCGGTGCCGATCCGGCACGGCTCAACGTCAACGGCGGCGCAATCGCGCTGGGCCATCCGCTGGGTGGCTCCGGCACAAAACTTATGACGACGCTGCTGCATGCATTGAAGCAAAATAACAAACGCTACGGGTTGCAGACCATGTGCGAAGGCGGCGGCATGGCGAACGTGACGATCGTGGAGAGACTGTAAATTCACGATAGCACTGCGTTATCCTCGCCTAGCGCGCACTTGCGCGCGCGGGACGGGGACCCAGTAGACACCGTCGCGCGATGACTCGGTACCTGCGTTTTTCTTATCGCCTCAACAACAAAAGCGGAATCGCAATCCGCCCTTTTCATTTCAAGGAAACGCCCCATGACCCATCCCTCGCATCACGCCCGCGAGACCCCCGATAAGATCGCTTATCTAATCGCGGGCTCCGGCAAATCGCTCACCTATCGCGATCTCGACGAGCGCTCGAACCGTGGCGCGCATTTGTTTCGCGCGCTCGGATTGAAAGCCGGCGACCACATCGCGTTGCTGATGGAAAACCGGCTGGAGTTCATGGAGATCTGCTGGGCGGCCCAAAGAAGCGGGATCTATTACACCGCGATCAGCCGCTACCTAACGCAGGACGAGATCGCCTACATCGTCAAGGATTGCGGCGCGCGGGTCGTCGTCACCTCGGCAAAATGCGCGGATGTCATTGCGAGCCTCACGACCGCATCCGACGCGCCTATGTTCTACACGGTCGATGGACCGATTGCGCATTTCAAATCCTGGCATGATGCGCTGGCGTTGCAGCCCACGACGCCGATCACAGACGAAGTCGCCGGCTACGACATGCTGTACTCGTCGGGCACCACCGGCCGCCCGAAAGGCATCAAGCGTGCGTCGGAAAACGCGCCGATCGACATCCCCAATCCTTTCCTGCGGCTGCTCTGCGAGAAGATGTGTGGCATGACGCAGGACAGCATCTATCTGTCACCGGCGCCGCTTTATCATGCGGCACCCCTGCGATTTTCAATGATGGCGGTCATGCTCGGCGGCACCGCCGTCATCATGGAATCCTTCGATGCGGAAACCTTCCTGAAGCTCGTCGAGAGCCATAAGATTACGCAGTCGCAACTGGTGCCGACGATGTTCGTCCGCATGCTGAAACTCCCCGAGGAAATTCGCGCGCGCTACGACGTGTCGTCGCTGAAGGGCGCGATCCACGCTGCAGCACCCTGCCCGGTCGATGTGAAGCAGAAAATGATCGACTGGTGGGGACCGATCCTGATCGAATATTACGCCGGTTCCGAAGGTAACGGCGTCACAGTTTCGAATTCGCAACAATGGCTGACGCATCGCGGCACGGTGGGCAAGGCCGTCGTCGGCTTGATCAAGATTTTAGATGAGAATGACGCCGAGCAGCCCGCCGGTGAAATCGGCACGGTCTATTTCGCCGACGCACCGGTTTTTTCG
>JANMAN010000643.1:0-3216 GCA_031359885.1 Tardiphaga sp.
AAAGAACAGCGATGTGTAGAAGGGCTTGTGAGGCGCGGCGATACCCGGGGCGAGGTGGGGTGCGAGGCCCGACGGGGCGCTGGACGGAGTGGTCGTGATGCTCGACATCGGCTGCTCTATTGGATCCGCACAACCATGCGAAAATCAAAGCAACTAGCGTGCCATCAAATGTAAGCAAAAGCATCCCTACGCTGACCGCTTCGGGCAGCAATAAGGTTGATGTATCCAGGGTGAGATTAGCGGCCAATCCAACTGTCGAGCCGCGTCCGCCTGCTTCGTTGCAGGCGATTGTCGACGCCGCGTTACTTGGATTCTTCGGCGATCGCTTCCATCAGTCCGACGAGCTGACGCTGGACGGCCTGGTCCTTGATCCGACTATAGGCGCGCAGAAGACGAAGGCTGAACGCGCTGTCCAAAAACAACAGGCTCTCGACTTCGCGGTTCTTGCCGTCGCCGTCGTAGAAAAACGTCACGGGAACGCTAAGCGCATTCGCGATCTGTTGGAGCCGCGCCGCACCGACGCGGTTCACGCCTTTTTCGTATTTCTGAACTTGCTGGAAACTGACGCCCAGCTTTTCGCCGAGGTCGGCCTGCGAAATCTTTTGCTCGACGCGGCGCAGACGAATTCGCTTGCCCATTTCGATGTCGGGTTTGCCAGCGCTCCGCTGTTTCATTTTGATGTCCGTATTCATTCGTTGAATGTCTCGCGGTCAGCCATCGTTGTTTATCGTTCGCAAACAATCCGCCGTGGTCTATCGCCTGCATGAGCAGCGGGTCGTTTATCCACACCTCATTGTATGCCGTATACAACCGTCTTGGTGAACTAAATCAGGTCCGAGTAGGGATATTCACGACTAAAACTGTCAGGGGAGGTTAGCTTACCCACTGATTCATAAGGTTTACCTCGCTATCTGGATGACCCCATAGCCCGATGTCAATGCTCTTGGGGCGTCCGGATGTCGGGACCGTCGGTTTGCCGGCTGAGCCTGATCCTGTTAGGCGCCGCCGAGACGCCGACAACAGGTCTAAGCGTTGCTGTCGGTGATGGCGGCGTAGATCATCGTGCGCAGTTCGCGCCGCACCGCGTAGGCGCTCGATGGAATGACTTGCGTCATAAAAATCGCGGCCAAATCTTCGACCGGGTCGATCCAGAATGACGTGGTCGCAAGCCCGCCCCAGGCGTATTCGCCGGCCGTGCCGGGAATCATGGTCAACATCGGGTTCATCGTCACCGAAAATCCGAGGCCGAAACCGATGCCGGCATAGGTCGCCTCGCTGAACATCGAGGTCGACAATTCCGTCAGGTCGCGTCCCCCGGGCAAATGGTTGGACGTCATGAGCTTCAGCGTCTTCGGCCCGATCAGCCGCACGCCGTTCAAGGCGCCGCCGTTCAGCAGCGCACGGCAGAAGATGAGATAATCCTTCGACGTCGAACACAGCCCGCCGCCGCCCGAGATGAACGACGGCATAGCCAGAAACGGGCTGGTGGTAGGATCGTCCTGCAACGTCATGCCGCCGCGGCCGTCCGCGAGATAGCAGGCCGGGAGGCGATGGGCTTTCTCCGGCGGCACGTAGAAATCGGTATCGACCATGCCGAGCGGCTCGAAGATGCGTTGCTTGAGGAATTGCTCGAACGGCACGCCGCTGACTTTGCCAATGAGATAACCGATTACGTCGGTCGCGACCGAATAATTCCAGGCCTCGCCCGGCGCAAATTCGAGCGGGATCGATGCGAGGTCGGCGATCATCGTGTCGAGCGGGGAGACTTGCCCGACGACTCCGATCCCCTTGTCGCGGTAGGCGGCATCGACATTGCTGCGCTGCTGGAAACCGTAGGTCAGTCCGGAGGTGTGGCGCAGCAGATCGATGACCAGCATCGGCCGCGCCGGCGGATTGGTCTGAAACAGCGGCGCGAGCCCACCTTTGTAGACGCCGAGGTTTTTCCATTCTGGAATGTGTTTGTGGACGGGATCATCGAGCGCGATGCGGCCTTCCTCGACCAGCATCATGAAGGCGACCGACGTGATCGGTTTGGTCATCGAATAGATGCGGAAAATGCTGTCGTCTTGCAGCGCTTTTTTGCGCTCGACGTCGGCGAAACCCTGCGTGCTCGTATGAACGATTTCGCCGCGGCGAAACACGGTGAGCTGCGCACCCGGAAAGCGGCCGGCATCGAGATAGTTGCGCCGGATGTGGTCGTCCGCGCGACGCAGGCCGGAGAGCGACATGCCGGCGATTTCCGAAGCGGTCGGGGTCGGGGTGTGAAGCGTCATGACGTGTCCTCGTCGTTTGTTCGGCGTCGTAGCCCTTTACTAAGCGCCTAGCCAAAAAAGAAACCCATAAAATCAGGATGCTCAAGTTCGTCATTGCGAGCCAGGCACGTCGGCGGCTTCGCCGAGGGGCCTGAGCGAAGCAATCCAGCTCTTTCTGCCAAAGACTGGAGTGCTTCGTCGCAGCGTTCCTCGAAGACGAGGAACGAGCTTCGCGCAATGACGAACGTCTGCACAGTCCGTGTGCGATGCACAAGAAAATGGCTTCGTCGCTTCATTGGTGGTCAGGCCACAGCGCGCCGCAGCCGGGGCCGATGCGAACAGACGTCTGCGAATGCAGGTCAAATCGGCTTGGCACGATGCTTGAATGACTGGCTGTGACGCCATCGATGCCGTCAGCGCAGCCGATCTCTGTCTTTGCGCGCACGAGTTTCCCGAATGCCTCGCCGCGCGAGAGCACATGTTGGAGGAATCGGGCGGCCACAGCCGACAGGGCAGGTGTCACTTCATCACACGTTGCAGAGGACCATTGTGGACATGACGAAGCCCGAGAACCAGAAATCGCGCGGCACGCTCTCCCGCCGGCAGTTGCTGAAAGCCGGCGCCGGCACCGCCGCGCTGCTCGCCGCGGCGCGGATGAACTTTCCCGGCGGCGCGTTCGCGCAGGGTGCGGGCCCCGAGGTGAAGGCTGCGAAACTGGGCTTTATCGCATTGAGCGACGCGGGGCCGCTGTTCGTCGCCAAGGACAAGGGCCTGTTCGCAAAATACGGCATGCCGGATGTCGAAGTGCAGAAGCAGGCGTCGTGGGGCACCACGCGCGACAACCTCGTGCTCGGCTCCGAAGGCAACGGCATCGACGGCGCGCATATCCTGACGCCGATGCCTTATCTGATCTCGGCCGGCAAGGTCACGCAGAACAACCAGCCGACGCCGATGTACATCATGG
>JANMAN010000784.1:0-3841 GCA_031359885.1 Tardiphaga sp.
CTTCCTTCAATTCCCAATTGCGGTCGGCCAATGCTTCGTTGTGAAGCGCCAGCATGCGCAGTTTTCGTTTGACGAAGCGCAGCCGCATGCTGAGTCCTGCAAGCGCAGCGCAAGCCAGCGCGAACAGAAAGCTCGCGCCGAGCGCGAAGGCGTGCGGATCATAGCCCGCGGCGGGAGAGAGGCTCCCCGATATGAAACCGTAGGTGCCGCCGAAGGCCGCGGAAAAAATCAGCGCCGAACGCACGGCGAAATTGAGCAACGGATAGCGACGCCCGACATGGCGTAGCATCGCTCTCACTCGCCGTTTCAAATCCATCGCGATCCCGTCCGTCTTTGAAGGCAGGATGCGCCGTCGAACTTGCCAATCATTGCCAGGCGAGGCCGCTGCGGCGACCCGTTGCGAACGGAGTGAACGAATCGTTAAAGCGCGGCTGCGGCGATGCGGCGATGGCCGCCATTGGCCCCGACGATCAATGCGGCGGCATCGCGCGGCGTCACGCGCGACGAAGCGACGTAAATGCGATAGTCGGCTTCGCCGTCGCGCGAGAGATAGATGACCGGTTCCGAGACCGAGATGCCGGCGGTGACGCCGATGAGGCGCGTCGCGGCCGTTGCGCCGCAGCCGGTTTCGCTCGCATTATCGACATCGTCGGCAACCGTGAAATCAGCAGTCTCGGGCGTCTCGACGATCCGAACCCGGACGGTCGCGCGGGCCGGGTCCTCGGTGAACGCCACGTAGGATTGCGCCTGCCACGGCGCGGTGGCGAGCTGCACGGCAACGCCGCCAATCGCGATGCAGGGTTGAGCGGCCGGCGTCAATCCGCCGCCGGCGAACATGGCCACCAGCACCAGCGGGATCGACGACGCCAGAATCTTGAATCGCAGCATGATACGCACCCGTCCAAACATTCCCGAAAACGCCGGTTATGGTTGGTGGAGTGTGAAGGAAAACCGTTACCGCCGAGTTGACGACGGTTGTGCGCGGTTCATGCGGCGCGTCGGTTGTCGTCGGCGAGCGCGCGATAGGACAACGCTTCGGCGAGATGCAGACGCGCAATTCTCTCGCTGCCGTCGAGATCGGCGAGCGTGCGCGCGACCCGCAACACGCGATGATAGCCGCGCGCGGACAGGCTCATCTTGTCGGCGGCATCACGCAACAGCGCCAGCCCCTGCGCGTCGGGCTTGGCGACCTCGTCGAGCACCGCGGCCGGCGCTTCCGCATTGGTGCGGATCTGCGGCAGGCCTGCGGCGGCGTAACGCGCGCGTTGCAGATCGCGGGCGGCCGCGACGCGAATGGCGACTTCGGCCGAGCCTTCCGCCGGCGGCGGCAGGATCAAATCGGCCGCGCTGACCGCCGGCACCTCGATGCGCAAATCGATGCGGTCCATCAGCGGGCCGGAGATGCGCTGCTGGTAATCCGCCGTACAGCGGTCGAGCCGGTTGCGCTTGCAGGCATATCCCGGCTCGTAAGCATGGCCGCAACGGCACGGGTTCATCGCGGCGATCAGCATGAAGCGCGCGGGATAGGTGACGCGGTGATTGGCGCGCGACACCGAGACCTCGCCGTTTTCCAGCGGCTGCCGCAGCGAATCCAGCACGCGCGGATCGAACTCGGGCAATTCGTCGAGGAACAGCACGCCTTGATGCGCCAGCGATATCTCGCCGGGTCTGGCGCGCGCGCCGCCGCCGGTCAGCGCCGCCATGCTTGCGGAATGGTGCGGCGAGCGGAACGGCCGCCGCGCCGTCAGCGCGCCGCCTTCAATTTCGCCGGCGACCGAGGCGATCATCGACACTTCGAGCAGTTCGGCCGGCGACAGCGGCGGCAGGATCGACGGCAGCCGCGCCGCCAGCATGGACTTGCCCGAGCCGGGCGCGCCGATCATCAGCAAATGGTGCCCGCCGGCGGCGGCGATTTCGAGCGCGCGCTTGGCGCTCTCCTGGCCCTTGATGTCGCGCAGATCGAGCCCCGCAAGACTGCGCTCGTGCACCCGTGGCTGCGGCCGGGACAGCAGTTGCGTGCCTTTGAAATGATTGGCGATCTGGATCAACGACGTGGCCGCGATGATCTGGATATCGGGGCTGGCCCAAGCCGCTTCCGCGCCGCAAGCGGCCGGACAGATCAATCCTTCGTCGCGGGCATTGGCCCCGATCGCCGCCGGGAGCACGCCGGCGACCGGCGCGAGCGAGCCGTCGAGGCCAAGTTCTCCGAGCACCGTATAGCCGCTCAGGGCATCCGGCGGGATCGCGCCGATGGCGGCCATCAGGCCGAGCGCGATCGGCAGATCGTAATGGCTGCCTTCTTTCGGCAAATCGGCCGGCGCGAGGTTGACCGTGATGCGTCGCGCCGGCAGCGCCAACCCCGACGCGATCATGGCCGAGCGGACCCGCTCCCGTGCTTCGGACACGGCCTTGTCCGGCAAGCCGACGATGGTGAAAGCCGGCAGACCCGGTGCGACCTGCACCTGGACGTCGACCGCGCGCGCATCGATCCCCTCGAAAGCCACCGTCGTTACGCGCTGAACCATGCCGCCCTCTCGAAGGCATGACGGTAATCTAAGGTTGTATGACGCGCAAGAACACCAAAGGAACAATGTTCGATAACGCAACTTAAGGTGGCGTCTTTGTTTTTCAGGATCGATGGCTTTAACATTTGCAAACGCGTCAACGGATCACGGATGCCTTCATGATGCAGGACCGCAGACGATCGATGGTTTCCACCGACCGGCCACCGCTGGTCCGTCACGAAGCAAGCTATGACGACTCGCACTGCGGCGACGTGTCGTTGCGCGGTTTTTCGTTGGCGGGAAACGAGGTCTGTTCGACGTCGATCTTGGCCATCATCAGAATATGGACGGTCATCGGTCGTCCGAGATCACGGGCTTGTTCGATGGCGCGGTCGATGGTTTTAACCAACATGTTGATCCCCACTTTGTTGGACATTGCCTTCCTCGGTTTAATGGGAGGGCGGACTCTTGGACGACTTTGAATCGAACGTCGTGATGCTGCATCCGGATCGGTTAGGGGCGACGCAGGACGCAACGGAGTCGTTGCGTCTTCTGAAGGCCTTCATGAAACTTCCGGCGGCCCGACGAGCTGACGTCGTCGATGCACTCGAACGCGAAGCGTTGATAGGACATCGGCCTAACCCGCGATGACATGGCGCTGGACGTCGGCTAATCCCTGCCAAACCAGCATCGATCCCGGCACCGCCCGTCGTTTGCAGATCTCGGTCCAGCCGCTGTCATCGACCGTCACCGCAACGGCAACCGTCGAGAGGCCATCGATATCGACGGGCAGCCCGAGCGGACGCGCTTGCCATCCTTGATCGAGCAATCGCGGCAGCCACCATGTTTCCAGAACGATCGTAAAAGCCGACAGCCCGATCGACAGGCCGTACTCCATCGCGGCGGCTTGGATCACGGCCTCCGCGCGCGGGCCGCCATGCTCGCCGCGCCGCTTCGGCACCACGAAAATCCGCGACAGTTCGTAGATGTCGGCGCGGCGGATCGGGCCGTCGCTCGCGAGCTGCGGAAACACATCGCTCAACAGCGTCGGTGCGCTCGTCGGCACCAGCCGCATGCCCGCGACGATGGATTGGTCTTCGAGCGCGAGCAGATAAACGGTGTCGTCCGTATCGAACTGATCAATCTCGCGCTTGTCGGGTCGGTCGAGCGCCATCCATTTGCGTTCGACGACATACATCTGGTGACGGAGACGGAAATAATCTTCGAGTATGGCCGCGTAGGACTCCCGGTTTTCACGCCGGATGACATGAACCTGCAACATGGATGATGCCCCGAACGGCGCAATTGCCGTATCGGAACTTTGTCGTTCGGTCGGG
>JANMAN010000785.1:0-3161 GCA_031359885.1 Tardiphaga sp.
GCCTGCCAGCAGGGTCGCTGCGACCGCGAGCGTCGCGCTGCCGTCGAGGTTGAGCAAAAGCCCCAGCACGGGCGTGACGACGATCAACGGCACGCCGGCCGCGATCCAGTGCGCCAGCGCTTTGGCGGCGCAGACCAGTTCCAGCGGCGTGCGGCCCATCGCAATGAGGTCCAGAGAGCCGTCTTCATGGTCGGCGGTGAACAGCCGGTCGAGCGTGAGCAGGCTCGCCAGCAGCGCGCCGAGCCACAGGATCGCAGGTCCGAGCCTCTGCAGCAGCGCGAGGTCCGGCCCGACCGCGAACGGCATCAGCACCACGACGGTCAGGAAGAACAGCACGCCGATCAGCGCCCCGCCGCCGACGCGGAGCGAGATCGCAATGTCGCGGCGCATGATCGCGGCGAGGGCGGTCATGTGGGCGGCGCTTTGATGTGCCGTGTTCTGCAACACCCCCCTCCCCAACCCTCCCCCACAAGGGGGGAGGGAGCCGGCAGCATTCGGGTCGGGATTTGGGACGAACGCGAAAGCGTAGTCACCCCCCACCCCCGATCCGCATCTCCCGCGCATCGATCCCCAGCGGCCCGTGCGTCGCCGCCAAGATCAGTCCGCCGCCGGCGAGATGCTCCGTCATCAACCCCGCCACCAGTCGTTGTCCCGCCGCATCGAGCGCCGACAGCGGCTCGTCGAGCAGCCAGACCGGACGCTTGACCGCGAGCAGCCGCGCGAACGACAGCCGCCGCCGCTGTCCGGCCGACAGCACCAAGGCCGGCAGGTCGATCGCATGCGACAGCCCGACCGCTTGCAGGCATTCGGCGACATCGGCCTGCGCGCCGCCGAGGAAATTCCGCCAGAAGCTCAAATTCTCGCGCAAGCTCAAGGATGGCTTCATCGCGTCGCGGTGGCCGAGATAATGCGTCTGCTCCGGCAGCGTCAGTTCGTCGTCGGCGCCCTCCAGCGTGAAAGCCCCCTCCGCCGGCCGCAACAATCCCGCGACCATGCGCAGCAGCGACGTTTTGCCCGTGCCGTTGTCGCCGGTGATCGCCAGCGCCTCGCCGCTCGCCACCGACACGTCGAGGCCGGCGAAAATCTCGCGGCCGCCGCGCACGCAGCGCAGATTCTGTCCGGACAATCGCATCATAATTGGGCGTCAGTGCTTTCCCGGCGGGCCGGCGTGGTCCACAACGCGTGCGCAATGCTGCATAGCGATTGACGATTGTGGCGGTGCGTCTAGAAAGATTCTATAAGCCGGAACTAGATGCAGCAGCCGCGCGCCACCTGCAAGTTTTGCCCCTGCCAATATCTCGCAAAGTCTTTGGCCGGATACCTCCAAACGAAGAATTGGATCCAGTCCTCATGGCCTCTCTCGACAGCTTCAAATGCAAGAAGACCCTCAAGGTCGGCACCAAATCTTATGTCTATTACAGCCTGCCGACCGCCGAGAAGAACGGTCTGACCGGCATTTCCAGGCTGCCTTATTCGATGAAGGTGCTGCTGGAAAATCTGCTGCGCAACGAGGACGACCGCACCGTCAAGAAGGCCGACATCATGGCCTTCTCGAAATGGCTCAAGAAGAAGTCGCTCGAACACGAGATCGCCTTCCGCCCGGCGCGCGTGCTGATGCAGGATTTCACCGGCGTGCCGGCGGTGGTCGATCTCGCGGCGATGCGCAATGCGATGCAGGCGCTCGGCGGCGACGCCGACAAGATCAACCCGCTGGTGCCGGTCGATCTCGTCATCGACCATTCGGTGATCGTGAACTTCTTCGGCGACAACAAGGCGTTCGGTAAGAACGTCGCGGAAGAGTATAAGCAGAACAAGGAGCGCTATGAGTTCCTGAAGTGGGGCCAGAACGCGTTCTCGAATTTCTCCGTCGTGCCGCCCGGCACCGGCATCTGCCATCAGGTCAATCTCGAATATCTCGCGCAGACGGTCTGGACCCGTAAGGAGAAGGTCAAGTCGCGCGGCGTCACCAAGACCATCGAGGTCGCCTATCCCGACACATTGGTCGGCACCGACTCGCACACCACGATGGTCAACGGTCTTGCTGTGCTGGGCTGGGGCGTCGGCGGCATCGAGGCGGAAGCCGCGATGCTCGGCCAGCCGCAATCGATGCTGCTGCCGGAAGTGGTCGGCTTCAAGCTGAAGGGCGCGCTCAAGGAAGGCGTCACCGCGACCGACCTCGTGCTGACCGTGACGCAGATGCTGCGCAAGCAGGGCGTCGTCGGCAAGTTCGTCGAGTTCTACGGCCCCGGCCTCGATTTCCTTTCGGTCGCCGACAAATCGACCATCGGCAACATGGCTCCGGAATACGGCGCGACCTGCGGCTTCTTCCCGGTCGACAACGAAACGCTGGACTATCTCAAGACCTCCGGCCGCGCCTCCGCGCGCGTCGCGCTGGTCGAAGCCTATGCCAAGGCGCAAGGCCTGTTCCGGACCGCCGGCTCGCCCGACCCGGTGTTTACCGCGACGTTGACGCTCGACCTCGCCGACGTGGTGCCGTCGCTCGCCGGCCCGAAGCGCCCCGAGGGCCGCGTCGCGCTGCCGGCGGTGGCCGAAGGCTTCGCCGCCGCGATGTCCGCCGAATACAAGAAGGCCACCGACCAGATGGCCCGCTTCGCCGTCGACGGCCGCAAGGACGATCTCGGCCACGGCGACGTTGTGATCGCCGCGATCACCTCCTGCACCAACACCTCGAACCCGAGCGTGCTGATCGGCGCGGGACTTCTCGCGCGCAACGCCGTCGCCAAGGGGTTGAAGGCCAAGCCGTGGGTCAAGACGTCGCTCGCGCCAGGCTCTCAGGTTGTCGGCGAATATCTCGCCAATTCCGGGCTGCAGGCTGATTTGGACAAGGTCGGCTTCAACCTAATCGGCTTCGGCTGCACCACCTGCATCGGCAATTCGGGCCCGCTGCCGGAGGAGATTTCCAAGTCGATCAACGACAACGGAATCATCGCCGCGGCGGTTCTATCGGGCAACCGCAACTTCGAGGGCCGCGTCTCGCCGGACGTGCAGGCGAACTATCTCGCCTCGCCGCCGCTGGTCGTCGCCTATGCGCTCGCCGGCACCGTGACCAAGAACCTCGCGGTCGAGCCGATCGGCATCGGCAAGGATGGCCAGCCGGTCTATCTGAAGGACATCTGGCCGACGACGAAGGAGATCAATGC
>JANMAN010000791.1:0-2338 GCA_031359885.1 Tardiphaga sp.
TGCCGCTGCGCGGCCGCGCCGTCCACGGTCCGATCGTCAGCGTTGCGAGATCGACGCCGCGCGTCGCGGTCATCCAGGTCGCGCCGAGGCCGACGCCGGTGGCGATCATCAGCGCCAGCAAAGTGAGAGCGATCAGGCGCATGGGATGGTCTCTAACCAGAGAGGTCCACCCCGCTCATTCCCGCGCAAGCGGGAATCCAGAAAAGACCGGGTCCCCGCTTTCGCGAGGACGAGCGGGCAAAAGAACAATCGCCTTGGTTCGAATACCGAGACCGTCACTCGGATTGCGTCGCGCGCATGCGTGATGCTGCAATCCGACCTCCGCCACATAGGAGGAGACAACCAAGTCGAATGCGTCACCTGTCGCATCGATTCAATTTTTACGTGGAGAAGCAGGCGCGCCCGCAGGCCCCGCCGATGCGAAGCTGTCGGGGAATGCCAACGCGCCGGACGATTGCTTCTGCGCCGGCAGCGCGGGAGCGGGCTCGTTCTCGGACGTCTTGCCGGACGAGCGGCTGGCTTCGTCCAGCATCTTCTCGACGCGCACCAAAATGTCCGCGCCGCGTCGCGTCAGGATCGGCGGCGGTCCGGGTTTGGTATCCGGCGCGTTCGCCGCAACGTTTTGAGCGCTGGCAACGGCCGGTGCCTTCATGCCGGGACCGATGCCGGGAATTTCTTTGATCTCGACGCCCTGATGCGCCGTGACCATGATGTCGTGCCAGGTCTGCGCCGGCAGCGAACCGCCGGTCATGCGGTTGGTCGGCGAGTAATCGTCGTTGCCGTACCAGACGGCGCAACTGAAATTGCCGGTGTAGCCGACGAACCACGCATCGCGATATGCGTTCGTCGTGCCGGTTTTGCCGGCGGTCGGAATGCCGTCGATCGCGGCGCGGCGCGCTGTGCCCTCGCTCACGACGTGGCTCATCATGCCGGCCATATCCGCGGCGACCGACGCAGGAATTGCCTGCACGGGTTGCTTGCCGTCGCGGTCGAAGCGCCAGACCAGATCGCCCGAGCCGGTGCGGACTTCCAAGACCGCATGCGGCGTGACGGCTTTGCCCTTGTTGGGGAAGGTCGCATAGGCAACGGCGTGTTCGAGCACGTTGACTTCGGTCGAGCCGATCGGCAGCGACGGCGTATCCAGCAGCGGTGCCTTGATGCCGAATTTGCGCGCAACTTCGATGATCTTGGCGCGGCCGGCTTTCGGTCCGTTGCGGCCGCCCATCGCGATCGCGAGCTTTACCGGCACGACGTTGATCGAGCGCGTGATCGCCTGCGTGAGCGTGACGTTGCCCGAATAGGAGTGGCCGTAGTTTTGCGGGCACCAATTGCCGATGCAGACGGGACCGTCGAGGACGATCGATGTCGGCTTGAAGCCGTTCAGCAAGGCCGCCGTGTAGACATAGGGTTTGAAGGACGAGCCGGGCTGGCGCATCGCATCGACCGCGCGGTTGAACTGGCTCGCGCCGTAGTCGCGGCCGCCCACCATCGCGCGGACGCCGCCGTCCATGTCGGACACGACGGTCGCGGCCTGCGTCGCGTGATAGTCGCGGCCGAACTGACGCAACTGGCTTTCGATCGCGGTTTCGGCGGCGCGCTGCACGTTCATGTCGATGGACGTGCGGACCACGAAGACGCGTTCGGAATAATTCTTCGGGAAGGTCTCGACGAGCTTGCGCATCTCGTCGAACGCCCAGTCGAGATAATAATTCGGCGACACTTCCTCGCGGCGATCGACTGCGACGGCGGGATTGCGGCGTGCGCCGAAGACTTGGCCGTCGGTCATGAAACCGGCATCGACGAGGTTGTCGAGCACGACGTTGGCGCGCGCGCGCGCGGCCGGCAGGTTGATGTGCGGCGCGTATTTGGTAGGCGCTTTAAAGAGGCCGGCGAGCATGGCCGCTTCGGACAGCGTGACGTCGCGCGCGGACTTGTTGAAATAGAACTGCGCGGCGGCATCGACGCCGAAGGCGCCGCCGCCGAGATAGGCGCGGTCGAGATACAGTTTCAAAATCTCGTTCTTGGTGAGCCGCGATTCCAGCCACAGCGCCAGGAACGCCTCCTTCACCTTGCGCTCGATGGTGCGCTCATTGGTGAGGAACAGGTTCTTGGCCAGTTGCTGGGTGATCGAGGAGCCGCCCTGGCGGACGCTGCCGGCCTGGGTGTTGGTGACGAGGGCGCGCGCGGTGCCGGCGAGATCGATGCCGAAATGCTCGTAGAAGCGGCGGTCCTCGGTCGCGAGCGTCGCCTTGATCAGCGAATCGGGGAACTCCGACAGCGGTATCGAATCGTTGTGCTTGATGCCGCGGCTGCCGATCTCGTTGCCGTAGCGGTCGAG
>JANMAN010000256.1:0-5500 GCA_031359885.1 Tardiphaga sp.
CGATCGCCGACCAGCTGATCTCGGGCAAGCTCAAGCATATCGACCAGACCTTCCGCATGCAGCACATTGACGGCCATTGGATCTGGCTGCGCGTGCGCTGCGAACTCAGCCAGGCCGCCGCCGACTCTGGTCTGCATCTGATCGGCATCGCCGTCGACATCACCGAACAGAAAAGTCTCGCCGAAAAAACCGTCGAAGCCGATTTGCGATTGCGCGACGCTATTGAAACGATTCCCGAGGCGTTCGTGTTGTGGGACGACGAGGACCGCCTCGTGCTGTGCAACTCGCATTTTCAACGCTTGCACAAGCTCCCGGATACCGCCGTCACGCCCGGCACCTCCTACGAAACGGTAATCGAGGTCGGCAGCATGCCGGAGGTCAAGACCCGGCTGGCGGAAACCAATGCCTTGACGCCGGGTGCCCGCACCTTCGAGGCCCAGCTCGACGACGGCAAGTGGCTGCATATCAGCGAACGCCGCACCAAGGACGGCGGCTACGTCTCGGTCGGCACCGACATCACCCGCATCAAGGCGCACGAACAAAAGCTGATCGACAACGATCTGCAGATGCGCGCCACCGTTATCGATCTGAAGCATTCGCAATCGACGCTCGAGCAACAAGCGATCGAGCTCGCCGACCTCGCACAGAAATATTCGGACGAGAAAAATCGCGCCGAAGAAGCCAACCAAACCAAATCGAAATTTCTGGCCAATATGAGCCACGAGTTGCGCACGCCGCTGAACGCGATTATCGGCTTTTCGGAAATCATGGGAAGCGGCATGTTCGGCGCGCTCGGCTCCGAGAAATATCAGGAATATTGCCACGACATCCTGACATCGGGTCATTACCTGCTCGACGTCATCAACGACATTCTCGACATGTCGAAGATCGAAGCAGGCCGCATGAAGCTCGACCTCGAGCGACTCGACCTCGCGCAGACCCTGGCGGAATCGCTGCGCGTGGTGTCCGGCCGCGCAGATAACAAAAACCTGACGCTGCGCGCGGACATCGCTAGCAACATCCCGATCGTGGCGGACCGCCGCGCGATCAAGCAGATCCTCGTCAACCTGTTGTCGAACGCCGTGAAGTTCACGCCGGACGGCGGCCATGTGATCGTCCGCAGCCGGATGGTGGGCGACACGGTCAGGCTGATCATCGCCGACACCGGCATCGGCATCGCGCCGCAATCGCTCATCAAGCTCGGCAACCCGTTCGAACAGGTCGAAAGCCAATTGACCAAGACCTATCATGGCTCGGGGCTCGGTCTTGCGATCGCGAAATCGCTCGCACGCCTGCATGGCGGCAGCATGCGGTTGCGCTCGAAGCTCGGCACCGGCACGGTGGTCTGCGTGACATTGCCATGCGACGGCGAAAACACGTCAGCCGAAGCAGCCTGCACGAAGGCCGCCTAGCAAATTATCAACGCTCGCCTTCCAGCAAGGTCGTAAAAACGCGGCGTACCTCGGCTTGTGTCTCGCGCAGCCGCGCTTCTAACGACGAGAAATCCGGCGCATCGCCGGCGCGCGTCATGACACGCAGCAGATCCTCGCCCGCGGTCTTTGGATCGAAGGTCGCGCTCACGCACAGCCGCACGATTTGCGTGAGGTCATGATAGAGCCGCGCCGCCGGCCGCAAAATTTGCAACGCGGATTGCGGCAGCACGCCGAGACGCGCGGCACGCTCCAAGACGTTGACCGTGCCGACATCGAGAATGTCCGGCATTGCCGCCGCGTGGACGAGCTGCAGATATTGCGCGATGAATTCGATATCGACCATCCCGCCGGCGGCATATTTCAAATCCCAGATGTCGGCTTCGCCCTTTTCCAGAGCGATGGCGCGGCGCATTTCGACGACGTCGATCGCGGTCATCGCGGCGTCGCGGGGCCGCGTCAACACCTCGCGGATGACCGCTTCGATCTTGCGCTTGAAGGCGGGCGAGGCCGCGATGACGCGCGCCCGGGTCAGCGCCATGTGCTCCCAGGTCCAGGCTTCGTGCTCCTGATACTCCGGGAAGGAGTCGATGCGCGACGCCACCGGGCCGGCGCGGCCGGATGGCCGCAGCCGCATGTCGATGTCGTACAGCACGCCGTAATTGGTCCGCGTCGTGAAGGCGCTGATGAGGCGTTGGGTGAAGCGCGCAAAATACTGCGCGCCCTGAAGCGTGCGCGCGCCGTCTGAATCCGGCGCCTCGTGATCGAAGTCGTAGATCAAAATGAGATCGAGATCGGACGATGCCGTCATCTCGCGGCTGCCGAGTTTGCCCATCGCGAGGATCGCCGTTTCCTGCCCGGCGATGCGACCGTGTTGAGTCGCGAATTGCTCGGACACAAGCCGATGGATCGTATCGACGATGCCTTCCGCCACATCGGCGAAGGCCGCGCTGGCGTGCTGCGCGGAAACCGTGCCGGACAGGATCCGTGTGCCGATCAGAAACAGGCTCTCCTGCCCGAACAGCCGGATCCGGTCGAGAAATTCCTCGTAAGAGTCCGCGTCTTGCAACGTCGCGGCCAGACGCGACGAGAGTTCGCTGCGATCCGGCATCGCGCCGAAGAAACGCGGGTCGATCAACCCGTCCATGATCTGCGGTTGCCGCGCCAGCATATCGCCGAGGCGAGGTGCGGCACCCAGCACCAGAGCGACCAGCGCCACGAAATCAGGATTCTGGCTGAGTAGCGAAATCAGCCGGCCGCCGCGATGCAGGGCTTGCAGCAAGCGGTCGAACGCGATTACGGCATTGTCGGGTTCTTCGGCCTGCGCGATGCCCTCGATCAAGGCCGGAATAAATTCCACGAACGCCTGCCGCGTCGCGTCGATCTTGAGCACGCGATACTCGCCGGACATCCAGCGCCGGATCGTTTCCGCGACCATGACCGGCTGTTTGAATTCAAGCTTCGCGAGATGCGCCAGCACGCGCGGATCGTCAGGTCCGACGCTGTAGTCGATCACGGCGAGATGCCCGACAGCACCGGCATCGCTTTCGAACAATTTGCCGTAGTGTCCCTGCACGCAATTCAAATGCGCGAGCAGATCGGCCGCAAAGGTTTCGCGGCTGGCATAGCCGAGGAAATGCGCGAAGCGCGCGATCGCCTCCGCGCTATCGGGGAGCGTATGCGTCTGTTCGTCCGCGACCATTTGCAGGCGATGCTCGACGCGGCGCAGGAACAGATATGCGGCGGTCAGTTCGTCGCGCGCCGCATAGGTGATCCAATTGCTCGTCGCCAGAATGTTCAGCGCATCGAGCGTCGGGCGCACGCGCAATTCCGGATGCCGACCGCCGGCGATCAACTGTTGCGTCTGCGCGAAAAACTCGATCTCGCGGATGCCGCCGCGCCCGACTTTGACGTTATGGCCTTCGACCGACATCTCGCTCTGGCCGCGAAACGTTTGCATCCGCCGCTTCATGTCGTGAACGTCGGCCAGCGCCGCAAAATCCAGATATTTGCGCCACACGAACGGCGCGAGATCGTTCAAAAGCAACGCACCGGCTTCCGCATCGCCGGCGCACGGCTTTGCTTTGATCATGGCTGCGCGTTCCCACGTGCGGCCTTCGCGCTCGTAATAATGCAGCGCCGATGCCGTCGAGATCGCCACTGGCGTCGAGGCCGGATCGGGTCTTAGCCGCAGATCGACTCGGAAGACGTAGCCGTCGCCGGTGCGCTGTTGCAGGATGCGCGACAATCCCTGCGCAACGCGCACGAAAAACGGCTGCGGCTCGATGTCCTCGGCAAGCGTCGGCGCCGCGAGATCGAAGAACACGATCAGGTCGATGTCGCTCGAATAATTCAGCTCGCCCGCGCCCATCTTGCCCATGGCGAGCACCACGAGGCCGCTGTCGTCTTCAGGCGCGTCGAGGTCGGCGGGTTTAAGACGGCCGCGCGCGGCTTCCTGGCGCAGTAAAAAACGCAGCGCGGCTTGCACGCTCGTGACCGCGAGATCGGTCAGCGCCTGCGTCACCTGCATCACCGGCCAGACGCCGCCGATATCGCACAGCGCGATCAGCAAAGCCGCTTCGGATTTCAGCAGGCGCAGCAGCCGCATGACATCCGCTTCGACGGTGCACTCCGCGACGTCGCGCGCCGTTCGTGCGATCAGCTCGGGCAGATAGATTTCCGGCGTGCAGGTCAGCAGCCGCACAAAGCGCGCGGCGTCGCTGCGGATTAGGTCGAACAGATAGGGGGAGGCCTCGACGATGCCAAGCAGGATGGCGTCGAGCTTCGCATGCGACGTTGTTAGGTCACGAAGCGAGACGGCCTGCGACGGATCGCAATCGCCGAGCCAGTCCGCGAGGCGTTGCCTTGCGTCGTCAGGCGAAATCACATGCGGAGCATCGACGAAACGCGAAGCGAGCCCGGCACGGTCCGCGGCGTCGATCGCGGATGATGTCATGCGGATGTAAGTGACACATTCGTGGTTTGCGCTGCAAGTGGCGGGGGCGCGACATAATTCGTCGCGGCCGGCAGCGACAGCGTCGCCCGTAAACCGGGGCCGGCGTCATCCAGCACCAACGTGCCGCCATGGAGCGTCGCGACCGCCGAGGCGAGGCTGAGGCCCAGGCCCGAACCGGGCTTGGTGCGGCTCGCTTCCAGCCGCACGAAGCGTTCCACGGCATGCTTGCGGTCCGCTTCGGCGATGCCCGGCCCGTGATCGGTGACGCCGAGCAGCACGCGGTCGCCGTCGCGCCGCGCTTCGATCAGGATCGCCGGCCCGCCGCCTGCGACGGGCTTGCCGTATTTGATCGCGTTCTCTACGAGGTTCGCGAGCGCCTGCCCGATCAACTCGCGATTGCCGTGCAGCGGCGCGGTTTCGGCGTTCACGGCGAGCACGAGGCCGTTGTCTTCGGCGAGCGGTTCGTAGAGTTCTTGAATGCCGTTCGCGACATCGGCGGCATCGAACGCGATCATGTTGTCGCGCGCCTGCCCGGATTCCGCGCGCGCGATCATGAGCAGCGCGTTGAACGTCCTTATCAGCCCGTCGGACTCCTCGATGGTGCGCTCCAGCGCCGCGCGATAGTCGGCTTCGTTGCCGGATTGCGCGAGCGCCTCCTCGGCGCGGTTGCGCAGCCGCGTCAGCGGCGTCTTCAGATCATGCGCGATATTGTCGGAGACCTCCTTGAGACCGACCATCAGCGCTTCGATACGCTCCAGCATGGCGTTGAGATTGCCCGCGAGGCGATCGAGTTCGTCACCGCTGCGGCCGACAGGCAGGCGGCCGGAGAGATCTCCGGCCATGATGCGCTGCGTGGTGCCGGTCATGGCATCGATCCGGCGCAGCACGCGCCGCGCTACGAAGATGCCGCCGCCGAGGCCGAGCACCATCACCACGAGCACGGACCATTGCGCGGCCGAGGCGACAATGCTGAACAGCCGGCGGCGTTGGCAGTCATGGGCTGGCGCATTCCTAAGGTGAGATCTTGAGTGACAAACGCGTCGATCGATCAATACCGCGCGCCTTCGGGCTTCGCTGCCACGGCGTAGCTCTCGATGCTGTACCGGATGGTGCG
>JANMAN010000711.1:0-6341 GCA_031359885.1 Tardiphaga sp.
CCGTTATCGGACGCGTCGATCGATAAACCGGATGGCGATTATATCTGCGGCCTTATAACGGTGCGTCCACTTTTCGGCGGCGCCTGATGTGTGGGGTCATTTCTCAAGAGTTTTAAGAAAACTTAGAAAGTCAGCGACCTGTCCTGGATCAAGCTTGAATTCCGGCATGCTCGGATGACCAGTCACGATTCCTTCCGCGAGAGCCTCTGCAAGCGACTCGACAGGATATTTTTCGTGAAGCGTTCGAAACGGCGGTGCGATAGATAAAGAGCTCGGCGTCGTTTTATCAATTGAATGACATTGCGAACAATTCACTCTCGCATAGGTACGACCGGCTTGAGGGTTGGGAGCCGCAAAAGATGAGCTGCTCATCAAGCAAACCAAAAAGACGTAGCTCAGACCGAACGACATTTTGGGTGTTCTGCTTTGGCATGAAACCTGACGGGGCAACCGTTCGCGCCATCCTGTGAAACAATCGTTCATCTCGATTACCTTCATTCACTATCCCAGTCTGCCGAGAGGCGCGAATGGTAATGCGCATCAGCATGATTCATGTTCGGTTAAATTCTGCCTTGATTGATGATGTTGCGCCGAAAATATTCAGAGAACTGATCAATTCCGCTCAGTTTGGGCGAGTGCTTGTGTCGATGGTGGAGTGGCGTGTTGCGCTAGGAAATAATCACATCGTCAAAGATTTGACTTGAGATTTGCGCTGCAAATAAAGACGCGTTCTCGAACGCAGTGAGCCATTGGCAGCTCGCTCATATGGCTTCAAACCTGCAATTTCTATTAGGCTCGCATATTTTGCCGTATGTCTGACTGGCAAAACGAAATCAGTCCATCCGAGTTCTTCGCCCGGACATGCGAGCCACGAGTGTTTGCGTTGATAAGCCAAACATCGAGCGTCTCACATTAAAACTAATCAAAGGGAGAACCGAATGCGTGCTCACCAGATTATGACAAGAAACGTGATCACCACGACACCCGACACATCTTTGATAGTGGCTGCAGAAAAAATGCTCGTTCATCACATGAGCGGCATGCCAGTCATTGATGGCGCGGGCACACTTATTGGCATCGTCTCCGAGGCCGATTTTCTGCGTCGCACTGAGACTGGCACGCAGCGCAATCATACGCGCTGGTTAAAGTTCTTCATCGGAGCAAATCGAGAGGCTGACGATTTTGTCCGCGAGCGCGGGCGTACCGTCAAAGACATCATGACACGCGATGTCAAAACAATCGCTGAAGAAACTCCACTTGATGCGATCGTCGATTTGATGGAATCGCATCATGTGAAACGGGTGCCGGTGATGCGCAAGGAAGCCCTCGTCGGCATCGTTACGCGCGCTAACTTGTTGCAGTCGGTTGCGAGCTTGTCTCGAGACGTTCCAGATCCGACGGCTGATGACGATCACATTCGCGATCGTATTATTCGGACAATAGAAGCGGCCGACTGGCGTCCAATCGGTTTTCAGGTCACGGTTCGAAAAGGCGTTGTTCACTTGCGTGGTCTTATTACGAACGATCGCGCGCGGGAGGCAGCTAGAGTTGCTGCAGAAAACACAAGCGGTGTTGTCGAAGTCCACGACCATTTGTGTCTCGTCGATACATGGTCAGGTTTTTACGTCGCGTCGCCGGAGGACGTTAAAGCCGCAATGTGACGATTGCGTTTTAACGGCGGAGCCGAGACTCACCTGCAGAATGACTATCCGGCATCGTCTAGTTTACCGATATCCGTTGCTGATCTCATCAGACCGCGACAGCGTAGCAACGTTGGTCAAGGCGCTATTTCGATTTCCGGACGTCGTCGGGCTGCTCGTTCAAAATAACGCTGAGCAACGAGCTGTGAATTTCGAGATTCCGCTTGTAGTCGATGAAGCCCATTTGCCGAAACTTGTTCATGAAGTGGCTGACCCGCGAGCGCGTGGTGCCGATCATTTCGGCCAGCATTTCCTGACTGATCTTTGCGATCACCGGCTCGGGGCGGCCTTCCTTGCCAAAATTGGCCAGCAGCAGAAGAACCCTCGCAAGGCGCTTCTCTGTGGAATTGAACAGCTGGTCGACGAGATCGGCCTCGACGCGCGCGTTCCGCGACAGGATATGCGTGATGAACATCTTGGAAAATGCGGGCTCGCTTTGCAGCACGCTTTGAATTTGCGCCTTGTCGACCCGCATCGTTTCGCACTCGGTCATCGTCGTTGCGGTTGCAAGTCGTTTCGGCTGACCGATCAGACAGCCTTCACCGATGAATTCGCCGGTGCCGAGGATCGCGACGACGGCTTCCTTGCCTTGTTTGGAGATGACCGTGACTTTGACCTTGCCTTTCTTCACATAGAAGACAGAGTCGGCAATATCCCCCTGCGAGAAGATGACTTGCTTGGGACGCTGCTTGGAAATCGCGCGCCCTTTCGCGACGGTTGCGAAAAACACAACGGGATCGAAGCGCGTACGCGATGTCCTGGCGGGCTTGGTCCCTTTGGTCAACGAAGCTCCTCGCATCGGTCTGCGTGAGCCATTTGCAGCAGCGCATTTTTTTAAAAGGTGAATGCTGCGTCATGTCGTTTTCGGCACATCGCGCGCATGCCGCTAAAAATTCTCAACGACTTAAAAGCAAACAGCAAAGATCATCAAAGATGCCGTCATGGCATCCAATGCATCGTTATAGCACGCTATCGATGGGGCCTGATGTCCAAAGCAAGGCAGCAGCGATTTAGAAAGTGGTCAATTTTGAACAGCTTTCGCAGCCAGTGCATGCTCCTTTGTCACTCTACCAAGTCAGCTTGACGGCCGAGTTCATGCAGCCGTCCGCCTTTTGCAGGCAATAACGCGCTAAAAGCTTTCAGCGCGGACCTGCGTTTCACGTCTATGAGGTCACGCTGAATGATGATGACCGCCCATCAACACGTTTCGTTTACGATCGACATCGACTCCAACTGGCGAACCTCTTGAATCGGTTGCCCGATCTTAGCTGCAGGACCGAGGGCGAACTGACTGAATTGCGGCCCGGGGGCTCCTGGACAGCCGCCCATGGCGCGACGTTGGAACCGCTGATCGAGGGCATCCTTTCCACATTGTTGCAGGCGAAGGCTGTTCAAATCGATCTGCGGAACATCCGCGAGTTGGACACGCTAGGTGCGTGGCTGATCGAGAAGCTCGCGCGACGTGTGCAAGACTCAGGTCGTGCGGCGAGCGTCGTCGGGATCGCAACGCGTTACGCCGGCCTCATCGACGACGTCCGCCACGTGAACCGTCGGTCGTCCATTGCCGAGCAGCCTCCGAACGCGGTTCTGTCGCGATTGGAACAGTTAGGTCGTTCCGCATTCAGTGCGACGAACGATATCGCGGTATTTCTTCAGATGCTGGGCGCGCTCGGCGCTGCCACGGTCGGCGTGGCGCGGAAACCGCGCTCGCTGCGGCTGACGTCGCTCGTTTATCATCTGTATCAAGTCGGTTGGCAGGCCATCCCGATCATCGTGCTTGTGACGTTCCTGATTGGCGCCATCATCGCTCAGCAGGGCATCTTCCATTTTCGCAAATTCGGTGCCGATTCCTATGTCGTCGACATGGTGGGAATCCTCGTTCTGCGCGAGATCGGCGTTCTGATCGTTGCGATCATGGTCGCCGGCCGGTCGGGCAGCGCCTATACGGCCGAACTCGGCTCCATGAAAATGCGCGAGGAAATCGACGCGCTGTCGACGATGGGTCTCGACCCGGTCAGCGTTCTCATTCTGCCGCGGATCGCAGCCTTGATTCTGGCGCTACCTATCCTCGCATTCATCGGATCGATGTCGGCGCTTTATGGTGGTGGCCTCGTCGCCTGGTTTTACGGCGGCATGAGCCCAGCCATCTTCATTGCACGCCTGCATGAAGCCGTGTCGGTCACGCATTTCGAAGTCGGACTGATCAAGGCGCCTTTCATGGCGCTCGTGATCGGCGTCGTTGCGTGCAGCGAGGGCTTGCGCGTCAAGGGGAGTGCGGAGTCGCTCGGACGACAGACGACGACATCCGTCGTGAAATCGATCTTTCTGGTCATCGTGCTCGACGGAGCCTTCGCCGTTTTCTTTGCATCGATCGGGTTGTGACGATGGATGCCTCATCGGACCAACTCGCCATCCGCGTCTGTGATCTCGTCGTCGGATTTCGCGAGCAGATCGTCATCGATCGTCTGTCGCTCGATGTGCGCAGGGGCGAGATCATCGGCCTCGTCGGCGCATCGGGTGGCGGAAAGTCCGTTCTGATGCGGACGATCATCGGCCTCATTCCAAAACGCAGCGGCACCATCGAGGTGCTCGGCCGAACGATCGATCGCAAGCAATCGCACGATCCGCAAAGTGCATCCCTGTGGGGAATTCTATTTCAACAGGGCGCACTCTTCTCGTCGCTCACGGCCTTGCAGAACGTCGAGTTTCCGTTACGCGAAAATCTGTCGCTGTCGGACAAGCTGATGAGTGAGGTCGCGATGGCCAAGCTCGAAATGGTCGGACTGACGTTCAAAGACGCCGCGAAGTTTCCGTCAGAACTATCCGGCGGCATGACCAAACGCGTCGCGCTGGCGCGTGCGTTGGCGCTCGATCCGGCTATCGTATTCCTCGACGAACCCACATCAGGCCTCGATCCGATCGCCGCCGGGGATTTCGACGACCTGATCAAGACGTTGCAGGCGACCCTCGGTCTGACCGTCTTCATGGTGACGCACGATCTGGCGAGTTTGAAGTCCGTCTGCAATCGCATTGCGGCGCTCGCCGACGGCAAGATCGTCGCGCTCGGCAGCATGCCGGAATTGCTGAACTCCGATCATCCCTGGGTGAAAGCCTATTTCCACGGCAAGCGCTCCTTGATGCTGCAGCCCGCATCACGTTGAGACATCGAAAGTCAAAGACATGGAAACACGCGCACCTTTTATCATCGTCGGCGGCTTCGTATTGGCAGCCATCGCTGCGGCATTCGGCTTCGTCTTTTGGCTGCATAACAGCTCAGGAACCGGCGCCCGGACGATCCATCATGTTCAGTTCGATGGCCCCGTATCCGGACTGCTGGTCGGTGCGGCCGTTCTGTTCAACGGCATCCGTGTCGGCGAAGTGACCGAACTGGGACTTGCCGAAAACAGCCCGCGGCAGATCAACGCGACGATTGCGGTCGCAGCGAAGACGCCGGTCCATGCGGATACGAAAGTCGGGCTCGATTTTCAGGGCCTGACAGGCGTGCCGGTGATCGCGTTGGAAGGCGGCCAACAGATCGGCCCATTGCCCGGCACGCAAACGCTTATCGCAGATGCATCTGCCGGACAGAGCATGACGCAAGCCGCGCGCAATGCTTTGGAGCGCGTCGAATCGGTGCTGGCCGACAATGCCGAGCCGCTGAAAAGCACGATCGCGAATCTCAAAGTGTTCACGGAGGGCTTGGCCAAGAACACCGGAGGGTTGGAGTCCATTGTGGCCGGTCTGGTCAAGATGACAGGCGGCGGTGAACCGGCAAAGCCCAAGACGATTTACGATTTGCGCATTCCGAAAGACTTCGTATCGCCCAGAACGCCGATCGGCGAACAACTGGTGATGCCGCTGCCCACCGCCATTCTTCAACTCGATACGCAACAAATCCTGTTGTCGCCAACCAAAGACGTGCCGGGTTTTTCGAACGCGCAATGGGCCGACAGCGTACCCAGGATGTTGCAGATCAAACTGATCCAGAGCTTCGAGAATTACGATATCGCGCACGCGCCGTTGCGGCCGTCCGATGGCCCCGCGAGCGGCGGCCAGATCATGCTCGATCTGCGGCGCTTTCAAATCAATACCGATCAAGACCTGGTCGCGGAGATCGCATTCACCGCGCGCATTCTGAACAAAGACGGTCAGGTGACGGCGTCGAAACTGTTCGAGGCAAGCAAGCCGCTCGACAATCCTGATCCGGCAGCGGCCGTGACCGCGTTCAATACCGCATTCGCCGACATCGCAACCGGCTTGATCCTTTGGACGGCCGATGAACTCGCCAAACCGCCTCAGACGAGGACGCCGTAATGTCCGCACCGCTGTCACCCGAACTGCTTTCCAAGATGGACGCCTACTGGCGGGCGTCAAATTATCTGTCCGTCGGGCAGATTTATTTGCAGGACAATGCGTTGCTGGAGACGCCGCTGAAGCATGAGCATATCAAGCCGCGACTGCTCGGGCATTGGGGCACGACGCCGGGTCTTAACTTCCTCTACGTCCACCTCAACAGGCTGATCAAAGACAACGACCTGAACATGATCTACGTGATCGGTCCGGGGCACGGCGGGCCCGGTATCGTCGCGCATAGCTATCTCGAGGGATCGTACACCGAACGCTATCCGGCGATCGAGCGCA
>JANMAN010000712.1:0-2721 GCA_031359885.1 Tardiphaga sp.
GGCCGTTTAGAGACCGGTTGAACCTTTGACTAATGAGTGGCATCCACGTTGAACCGGCGGGCAATGCCCGCCACTAAACGGTATTGTAATTACTGCAGCCCCCTGTCTTATTAAATCTGAGATTACCAAAGTTACTACGCACCTCAACCCCAACGAGGCCCTGATCTTCGAGCGGTCGCAACCGGGACGCGTCGGCTATCGATTGCCGCCGCTCGACGTCGACGAACAGCCGATCGGCGACATTGTGCCGGCGCAGTTTCTCAGAGACGACGACTTGGAAGGTGTGCCTGAAGTAAGCGAAGTAGATGTCATCCGCCATTTCGTGCGCATGTCCACCTGGAACTATTCCATCGATCAAGGCATGTACCCGCTTGGCTCCTGCACGATGAAATACAATTCGCGGTTGAATGAAAAGGTCGCGCGCATTGCGGGCTTTGCGGAACTTCATCCCTTGATAGAACCGGACGATGCGCAAGGGGCGCTCGAAGTTATTTATCAGTTACAACAGGACCTGGCGGAAATTACCGGCCTGCCCGGCGTCTCGCTGCAACCCGCAGCCGGCGCGCATGGCGAGATGACCGGCGTAATGGTTATTCGCGCCTTCATCGATGCGCGCGACGGCGAAGGTGGCTCTGCCAAACGTCGCACAATGCTGATTCCCGATTCGGCCCACGGCACCAATCCAGCCTCCGCTCATCTGTCCGGCTTTTCCGTTAAAACGATTCGCTCAACTGCCGAGGGTCTGACTGATCTCGATCATTTGCGTGAGCTCTGCGCCGTTGGCGACGTTGCCGGGCTGATGCTCACAAACCCAAACACGCTCGGGCTCTTCGAAAGAAACATCCAGGAAATCTGCCGAATCGTGCACGAGGCGGGCGGCCTCGTTTACATGGATGGCGCAAACATGAACGCGCTGGTGGGCGTGGCGCGGCCGGGAGATATGGGCGTTGACGTTATCCACCTTAACCTGCACAAAACCTTCTCTACGCCGCATGGTGGCGGTGGTCCAGGCTGCGGTCCCTGCTGTTGTACTAAAGAACTCGAACCATTCCTGCCGATGCCCCGCATTATCAGAACCGGGAGCAGTAGCGACCGGGTTCAGGGTGACATAGGTCCAGTTAACAATCCTGAGGCCTCAACGTCTGAATCGGCGGCCTACAAAGTCGACTTCAACTACCCGCAATCCATCGGCCGCGTAAAAGCTTTCTTCGGCAACTATGGAATGATGCTAAGAGCTTTGGCCTACATTCAGACCCATGGATACGACGGCTTGCGCGAAGCCACTGAAGCCGCGGTCCTCAACGCACGCTACATTGCGCATGGACTGACCAGTGATTATGACAAGCCTTATAACAATCCGCCGATGCACGAAGTCGTCTTCACCGACAAGCGCCAAACGCGCAAGGGCGTTCACACACTCGACATCGCCAAGCGCTTGATCGATTACGGCTTTCACGCCCCGACGATGAGTTTTCCTGTCGTCGGCACGCTGATGATCGAGCCGACCGAGTCCGAATCGAAAGCTGAACTCGATCGCTTCTGCGACGCGATGATCGCGATCCGACATGAGATCGCCGACATTGAGTCAGGGCGCTGGACGATCGATGCATCGCCGTTGCGGCACGCGCCGCATACGGTCCACGATATCGCCGACGACGATTGGAAGCGCGCCTACACGCGGGCGGAGGGTTGCTTTCCGGCCGGCACGTCGCGCACCGATAAATACTGGTGCCCGGTCGGTCGCGTCGACAACGTCTATGGCGACCGTAATCTTATCTGTTCGTGTCCGCCGATGGACGATTACGCGCAAGCCGCGGAATAAAACTCTCGGCAAACTGAGATAGTGAAACATAAAAAGCCCGCCTGATCGTCAGGCGGGCTTTTTTAAAACGGATATTTCACACCGCATCAGCTCAAGATCGTGTCGCGCGATGCTCCGGCTGATCGCCTCGAACTCACTCGTCGGCGGGCTCTTCACCCTCGGCATCGCGCTCGGGCGAACCGGCCAGAATTTGTTCGGCGATCAATCCCGAGTTCTGCCGGATCGACGCTTCGATCTTCGCGGTCATGTCGGGATTGGCCTTCAGGAAAGCCTTCGAGTTTTCACGACCTTGGCCCAACCGTTGACTGTCGTACGAGAACCAGGCGCCCGACTTCTCGACGATACCCGCCTTGACGCCGAGATCGAGAATCTCGCCCATCTTGGAAACGCCTTCGCCGTACATGATGTCGAACTCGACCTGCTTGAACGGCGGTGCGAGCTTGTTCTTCACCACCTTGACGCGGGTCTGGTTGCCGACGACCTCGTCGCGCTCCTTGATCGCACCGATGCGGCGAATGTCGAGGCGCACGGACGCGTAGAACTTCAGCGCATTGCCGCCCGTCGTGGTTTCCGGCGAGCCGTACATCACACCGATCTTCATACGGATCTGGTTGATGAAGATCACCATCGTATTGGATTTGTTGATCGACGCCGTCAGCTTGCGCAGCGCCTGGCTCATCAACCGCGCCTGCAGACCCGGAAGCGCGTCGCCCATCTCGCCTTCGAGTTCGGCGCGCGGCACCAACGCAGCGACCGAGTCGATCACCAGAACGTCGACCGCACCTGAGCGTACCAGCGTGTCGCAGATTTCAAGCGCCTGCTCCCCCGTGTCTGGCTGCGAGATCAGGAGTTCGTCGATATTGACGCCGAGCTTGCGGGCATAGACCGGATCGAGCGCG
>JANMAN010000755.1:0-8095 GCA_031359885.1 Tardiphaga sp.
CCGGCCGTACTGCACGACCGGAGGAACGTCCTTGAGGTACCTGGTCGGGAAGCCGCCGCCCATGTTGACCATGGACAGGTTGATCCCACGCTCCGCGCAATCGCGGAACACCGAGGACGCCATCGCCAGCGCACGATCCCACGCCTTCACCTTGCGCTGCTGAGAACCGACATGGAACGAGATTCCATAAGGCTCCAAGCCGAGGCGCTTGGCGAGGTCGAGGACATCGACCGCCATTTCCGGATCGCAACCGAACTTACGCGACAGCGGCCATTCCGCGCCGGCGCAATCGTAGAGGATGCGGCAGAACACCTTCGCGCCGGGAGCGGCGCGTGCGATCTTCTCAACCTCTGCGGCGCAGTCCACCGAGAACAAGCCGATGCCGAGCGCGTGGGCGCGCGCGATGTCGCGCTCCTTCTTGATGGTGTTGCCATAGGACACGCGGTCAGGCGTCGCGCCTGCGTCGAGCGCCATCTGGATTTCCTGCACCGACGCGCAGTCGAAGCACGACCCCATCGAGGCGAGCAGCGACAGCACTTCCGGCGCCGGGTTTGCCTTTACCGCGTAGAACACGCGCGAATCCGGCAGCACCTTCGCGAAGGTCTGATAGTTGTCGCGCACGACGTCGAGATCGACGACGAGGCACGGCTCGACATCGTTGCCGGCATGGCGACGGGCACGAAGAAATTCGTTGATACGATCGGTCATAGCACCCTCCGAACGCTCCCAGCGACGGGACCGCGCTCAAAAATGATATCGACAGAAATGCGTCGGCCGGTCGCGCGATGGAGGCGCGACAAAGCCTATGGCATTCAAGCCGAATGTGCTGCCGTGGATTGGTTGGGAATGTTCCCGCCCGCACACCTGGCAATGAAGGACAAGCCTTTTCAGTAGCCCGCGCCGGCGTTGGAATGCCGGTAGAGACCAAAAAAGCCCGATCCGTCGTTGCTTTAAGTCGCGTCCCCCGGTTGAAAGCGGGGTGCGCCGGTTCGCCTCCGGCTGCCAGTCACGGTTGCAAAAGATGTGGGACCTTCAAAGTGGCCTCTCTTGAGAGAGAGGCTGGCCGCTTTGCAAAACTCTTGAGAGAGACTTGCGCGCGACCCTCGGTCCTTCCATCCCTTGGCGGCTGTCCGGCCTCTTGTCCGGATACCTACCGACTGACACACGACCACAGGCACGTGCGAAATTGGGCAAGAGTGCAGATAGGGTGTTTGTCCCGTTCACGCAACAAGTTTTTTATGACACGGGCAAAATTCTTGAATGCAAGTTCGTGCTGTGGCGCAAGGGGCACTTGAACGTGAACGTTTGTTAAGTTTCGTTAGGAAATGGAGATTTTCGACGAGCCAAGCACGGCGTCGTCGCCCGGCAAGATGCGCAATTGCGCAACGCGACCGGGCGATCCAGTATACCGCGACGCTCGTGCTTAAAACTGAAGCTCTGCAATACTGGGCCCCCGCCTTCGCGGGGGTGACGGCAGTGCGCGTCGCGCGGCGGCAAACCTACCGCGTAAACGGTTCGATCCGCTTGGCATTGCGGACGAAGGCAACCATGACCGCGACGCCGCACAGAAACAGCACGACCTGCAGGATATGCTCGCCCACGGTGTCGAGCCCGAACAGGATCGACAGCGCCCAGCCGCCGGCGAAGGCCGCGCCGAACACTTCCGCGCCGATCAGGATCGCGGCGGACACCACCGTGATGACGCTCGGCCAGTAAATGGTGCGCGGTACTGAGGTTGTCGGCTTGGCCATGGTCTTACTTCCTGTTTCCGGCGGCAATCTCTGCGAAAACAGCCTCATCCGCAAGGTCGCCCGGCTCAAAAAAGCCGGATGGCGTGCTATATGTCGCGGGTCCCGTTCCACGATCCAGTAGGAAACTCGATGTCAAACGCGTCCGCCAAAATGATGATCGAAAAAGCTCTCGAAAAGCCGGGTGCCGACAATCCCTTGCTGCAAGCTTGGCAGACCCCGTTCGAGACGCCGCCGTTCGATCTCGTCAAGCCGGAGCATTTCCTGTCCGCGTTCGAGCAGGCCTTCGTCGATCATGCCGCCGAGATCGCCGCGATCGGCCATGACCCCTCGGCACCCGACTTCGCCAACACGATCATCGCCCTGGAGCGCGCCGGCAAAATGCTCGGCCGCGTCTCGTCGGTGTTCTACGATCTCGTCTCGGCGCATTCCAATCCGGCGCTGCTGGAGATCGACAAGGACATCTCGCTGCGTCAGGCGCGGCATTGGAATCCGATCATGATGAACGCGGTGCTGTTCGGCCGCATTGCCGCGTTGCACGAGAACCGCGCGACGCTTGGTCTTACCGGCGAGCAGATGCGCCTGCTGGAGCGAACCTATACGCGCTTCCATCGCTCCGGCGCCGGCCTCGACGATGGCGCTAAAGCGCGGATGGCCGAGATCAACGAACGGCTCGCCCAGCTTGCGACGACGTTCGGCCACCATCTGCTCGGCGACGAGCAGGATTGGTTCATGGAGTTGTCCGGCGACGATTTCGCCGGCCTGCCCGAGAGCTTCGCGGCCTCCGCGCGCGCGGCGGCGACCGAGCGCGGCATGGACGGCAAGGCGATCATGACGCTGTCGCGGTCTTTCGTGGAGCCTTTCCTGAAGGGGGCCGAGCGCCGCGATCTGCGCGAGAAGGTCTTCAAGGCTTTCACCGCGCGGGGCGACAACGGCAACGCGCATGACAACAACGATGCGATCGTCGAAATCCTGGCGCTGCGCGAGGAGACCGCCAAGATTCTCGGCTTCCCGACCTACGCCGCCTACAAGCTGGAAGACTCGATGGCCAAGACGCCGGAGGCCGTGCGCGGCTTGCTGGAGCGCGTCTGGAAGCCGGCCCGCGCGCGGGCGATGGCCGATCGCGACGCGTTGCAGGCGCTGATCGTGGAAGAGGGCGGCAATTTCGCGCTCGCCGCTTGGGACTGGCGCTTCTACGCAGAGAAACTCCGCCAGCGCCGCGCCAATTTCGACGACGCGTCAATCAAGCCATACTTCAAGCTCGACGCGATGATCGATGCGGCGTTCTACACCGCGACCAAATTGTTCGGGCTGACCTTCGAGGAGCGCAAGGACATCCCGGTCTGGCATCCAGACGTGCGGGTCTGGGAGGTCAAGGACGCGAACGGCGCGCACAAAGCGCTGTTCTACGGCGACTATTTCGCGCGGGCGTCGAAACGCTCGGGCGCGTGGATGACCTCGTTGCGCGACCAGCAGAAGCTCGACGGCGATGTCGCGCCCTTGATCCTCAACATCTGCAACTTCTCCAAGGGAGCCGACGGCCAGCCGTCATTGTTGTCGCCGGACGACGCGCGCACGCTGTTTCACGAATTCGGCCACGGTCTGCACGGCATGCTGTCGGACGTCGTCTATCCGTCGCTGTCGGGCACGTCGGTGTTCACCGATTTCGTCGAGCTGCCGTCGCAACTGTACGAGCACTGGCAGGAGCAGCCGCAGCTATTGCAAAAATTCGCGAAGCACTATCAGACCGGCGAGCCGTTGCCGGACGATCTGCTGGCGCGCTTCATCAAGGCGCGCAAATTCAATCAGGGTTTCGCGACCGTCGAGTTCGTGTCGTCGGCGCTAATCGATCTGGAATTCCACACCCAGCCGGCATCGGCCTCGCGCGACGTCCGCGCCTTCGAGAAGAAAGAGCTCGAGAAAATCGGCATGCCGGCGGAAATCTCGCTGCGGCATCGGCCGCAGCAGTTCGGGCACATCTTCTCCGGCGATCATTATGCATCGGGCTATTACAGCTACATGTGGTCCGAGGTGATGGACGCGGATGCCTTCGGCGCGTTCGAGGAAGCCGGCGACATCTTCGATCCGAAAGTCGCCAAGCGCCTGCACGATGACATCTATGCGTCGGGCGGCTCGCGCGATCCGGAGGACGCCTATGTCGCCTTCCGCGGTCGCGCGCCGGAGCCCGATGCGTTGCTACGCCGGCGCGGCTTGCTCGATACGCCGGAGGCGGCGTGATGCGGCGCGCCGCGCGGGCAGCACTGTTCGGCCTGGCGTTGCTGTTCGCCAACGCAGCGCCGGCCTCCGCGCACCCGCATGTGTTCGTGACGGCCGCGAGCGAGATCATCTACGCGCCCGATGGATCGATGACCGGCGTGCGTCACGCGTGGACGTTCGACGACATGTTCTCGAGCTACGCGCTGCAAGGGCTGGAGACAAAGACCAAGGGCGTCTACACGCGCGAAGAACTGGCGTCGCTGGCGCAGACTAATGTCGAATCGTTGAAGGAGTTTGCGTTCTTTACGTTCGCAAAATCCGGCGGCCGCAAATCGAAATTCGACAATCCCGTCGATTATTATCTCGACTATAACGGCACGGCCTTGGTGCTGCATTTCACGCTGCCGCTGAAGGCTCCGCTGAAAGCCAAACAGCTCGCACTGGAAATTTTCGATCCGAGTTATTTCGTCGATTTCCAGCTTGCGAAGGAGAACCCGATCAAGCTGGTCGGCGCGCCCGCCGATTGCAAGCTGGCGATCCAGCGTCCGGGCGACGGCAGCGCCGCTGCGAAGAAACTCGACGAGAGCACGTTCACCGACGGCGAGAACAGCAATTACGGCGCGATGTTCGCCAATAAGGTCACGGTCGATTGCCCATGAGGTCCGCCCGTCATTGCGAGCTTGCAGCCAGGCTGGCTCTTGCCAGCTCGGTGCAAAGCGAAGCAATCCAGGAACAACAAGCTCGACTGGGTTGCTTCGTCACGTCCGTTTCTCGAAAAGCGAGAAACGTCGCTTCTCGCAATGACGAGCTGAGAAGATTTTTTCTGTGTCTTGCCCCTTTGCTTGCGGCGGCCTTGATAGCGGATGGCATGGTTCATCATGCCCTCGCTCAAAACCCCTTCGGTGCGCCGCGTCCGCCCGCTGAGCCGCAGGCGGCGGGCATCGTCGGCTGGCTGCTCGCGAAGCAGGCCGAGTTCTACAAGGCGATGTCCGCAACGATTCGCGCGGCGAAGTCCGACGGAAGCGCGATCTGGTCGCTGCTGGGGCTCTCGTTCGCCTACGGCATCTTCCACGCCGCGGGACCCGGCCACGGCAAGGCGGTGATCTCGTCCTATCTGGTCGCCAACGAAGAGACCGCCCGACGCGGCATCGTGCTGTCGTTCGTCTCGGCGCTCATGCAAGCGGTGGTCGCGGTCCTCATCGTCGGGGTCGGCGCGTGGTTGCTCAACTCCACCGCCAAGACGATGTGCAGCGCCGAGCGGGTGGTCGAGATCGCGAGCTACGGGCTGATCGCCGCGTTCGGCGCGCGGCTGGTCTGGACCAAAGGTGCCGGCTTCATGCGCGCGCTCCAGACCGTGCAGCCGGCAGCGCCATCGCTGGCCATGGCACATGCGCATCATGAGCACGCCCATCAAGGCCATGCTCATCACAACCACGACCACGCCCACCACGAGCACGTCCATGACGAGCATTGCGGCCATTCCCATGGCCCGACGCCCGACCAATTGGCCGGAGCCGGCGGATGGCGGCGCGGCTTCGGCGCGATCCTCGCGGTCGGCCTGCGGCCATGTTCGGGGGCGATCCTCGTTCTGGTGTTTGCGCTGGCGCAAGGCTTGTTTTGGGCCGGCATCGCCGCCACCTTCGTCATGGGCCTCGGCACCGCGATCACCGTGGCGACGATCGCGGTGATCGCGGTCTCGGCCAAGGGGTTCGCGCAACGGCTCGCCGGTTCGCGCGAGGGGCGCGGGGCGCTGATCATGCGCGGCATCGAATTCGCCGCCGCCGGATTGGTGCTTCTGTTCGGGGTCGGCCTGTTGCTGGGCTACATAGCCGCGGAACGGGTGACGTGTTTTTGAAGTCGAGTGTATGAAATTGAGGCATGATCCGGTTTTGAATCATGCTTTGTAAGTCAACTGCCGCCTTGTCTTGACAAGGTTTGGCCAACGGGCGAAGCCAGCCGAATGTCAGTCGTTATTCCGATCGATCGCGCCAAGATCAGCGCACCCGCGACCGCCGCTCCGGCACCGAACGTGCCGCACGAGCGGGTCGGCGTGCTGCTGGTTAACCTCGGGACGCCCGATACCGCCGATGCCCAGGGCGTTCGCGTTTATCTGAAGGAATTTCTGTCCGATCCGCGCGTGATCGAAAATCAGGGCTTGATCTGGAAGGCCGCGCTCAATGGCATCATTTTGCGCACGCGTCCGGCCCGCAAGGCCAAGGACTACCTCAAGATCTGGAATACCGAAAAGAACGAGTCTCCGCTCAAGACGATCACGCGCTCGCAATCCGACAAGCTCGCCGCCGACCTTGCAGAATACGGCCACGTCGTCGTCGACTGGGCGATGCGCTACGGCAATCCGTCGATCAAGTCCCGGATCGACGCGCTCACCGAGCAAGGCTGCGACCGTATTCTCGTGGTGCCGCTCTATCCGCAATACTCGGCCGCGACCTCGGCGACGGTGTGCGACGAAGCGTTCCGTGTGCTCGGCGAGATGCGCGCGCAGCCGACGCTGCGGGTGACGCCGCCTTATTATGTCGACCACAGCTACATCGCGGCGCTGGCGAAATCGATCGACGATCATTTGAAGACCGTGCCGTTCACGCCCGAATTAATCGTGGCGTCGTTTCACGGCATGCCGCAGAAATATATCGCCAAAGGCGATCCCTATCAGGCGCAATGCGTCGCCACGACGCAGGCGCTGCGCCATCACATGCGGCTCGACGCGACGCGGTTGCTGCTGACCTTCCAGTCGCGCTTCGGCTTCGACAAATGGCTGCAGCCCTACACCGATAAGACAATCGAGAAATTAGCCAAGGATGGCGTGCGCCGCATCGCCGTCATCACGCCCGGTTTTTCGGCGGATTGCTTGGAGACGCTGGAAGAAATCGCGCAAGAAAATTGCGAAATCTTCGAGCACGCCGGCGGCGAGCAATTTACTGCGATCCCGTGCCTGAACGACAGCGACGCCGGCATGGACGTGATCCGCCAGTTGGTGTCGCGCGAATTGCAGGGCTGGGTATAAATCGTCAGTCGGTCGCGAACCGGTTAACCTGCCGTAACGACTTGACGCAAACAAAAACGCCCCCGGATTGCTCCGGGGGCGTTTTGCTAGATGAGACGTGGCTTACCGCCAACGCTGACGGCGCGGCGGGCGGCTCAGCAGCATCGCGAGAGCAAAGCCGATACCACCGGCGATCAACAACGCACCGAGCGGATTGTCCTTGACCTGGGCCGACACGGCGCGGGCGCCATCCTTGTAGGCGTCGCTGTCCATCGCGTCCTTGGCGTAGCTGGTCGCGGTGTCGGCAACGTCCTTCACGGCATCCTTGGCCTGCCCGTAAAGGTTCTGCACGGTGCCGGCGGCTTCGCGTGCACGGCCCGAGGCCTGGGTCTGCGCATCGCCGGTCACGTCACCGAATGCACCCTCGACTTTGCCGGCAACGTCTTTCGCCGCTCCAGTGATACGGTCCTTATCCATGTCCATCGCTCCAGTGAGAGAAATCTCGGCTCTTTAACGGGCGGGTATGGCTACGGTTCCCTGTTTTTTGAATTGAGCGAGCGATGCTGTCGCGCGAGACGTTCTACGACCGATAATCGCCGTTGATGGCGATGTATTCTTTCGTGAGATCGCAGGTCAGCACGCGGTCGCGGCCCTTGCCGAGGCCGAGGCCGACCTTGATCTGAATGGTCGGGCTTTTCATCGCATTCGACACCTCGATCTCGTCATAAGACGGATCGCGCGCGCCGCGTTTGGCGACGCTGATGCCATTGAACGCGATCGAGAGTTTGTCGCGGTCGGCCGGCTCGCCGGCCTTGCCGACCGCCATCACCACGCGGCCCCAATTGGCGTCCTCGCCGGCGATCGCGGTCTTCACCAGCGGCGAATTGGCGATCGACATCGCGATTTTTCGCGCGGATTTTTTGGTCGTCGCGCCATCGACGATGATCTCGACCAGCTTCCGCGCGCCTTCGCCGTCGCGTGCGACCTGCTCGGCCAGGTCCGCGAGCACCGCGTTGAAGGCCTTCGTGAAAGCTTTCAAGCGGACGTCGTTCGCCTTGCTGATTTTCGGTGCGCCGTGCGCCGCTGCCGCGCCCGTCGCGAAGGCCAGCAGCGTGTCCGAGGTCGAGGT
>JANMAN010000765.1:0-5097 GCA_031359885.1 Tardiphaga sp.
ACACCGGCATCGAATATCGCGAGCGCTCGCCGCTGGTCGTGCCGCCGAAGATCGAACTTCGTGCGCCGGACGACGGTTCTGCCGCCAACGTTGCCAATTGGCCGAAAGACCCTGACGTGCAGCGCCGCAAAGCCGCGAAAGCAGCCGCCGGCCAGCGCAAACAATCTCCAGAGGAAGCGCGGCGCATCCTGTCGCCGAGCGAACTCGCGGTCGGGCGAACTGGACCGGAAAGGCGCACCGCGGAAACCAACATGCCAGGCGACCCTGGTGCCAGCGCCATTCTCAGCCCGTCGCAACTTGGCTTCACCGGCGGCTTCTCGCAGATGTTCGGAGGCGGCAGCAAGACCGAGACCACGACGTTCACGGGCGAGCCGACGCGTGACTCGCTGACGATGCCGCCGTCGGGCTATCAGACGCCGTCGCCGGCCTATGCTTACGGCACCGGTCCGAAAGAATCGCTGAACCGTGAATACAATCCGGCCAAAGGTAAGTATTGACGCGATAGGTGAGCGCTTCACTCTTCGAGAGCACAAGGTTTGCTTTGACGACCCGTATCAGGCCGCTTGGCCAAAAGAATTCCGACTTTAACGGCCTGCGCGATATCGCGCAGGCCGTTTGCATTTTCACCCTCACGAACGGTTGATCCGAACATGATGTTTTTTCACCAATTCGCGATCCGCGCTCTGGCTGCAACCGCGATCGTCACTGCGGCTCCGCTCGCTGTCTTGGCGCATACCACCGTCACCGCGCCGCCGCCGGCAACCTTCACGCTGTCCAACGGCATGCGGGTCGTCGTAATCGCCGATCGCCGCACGCCTGTCGTCACGCAGATGGTCTGGTACAAGGTCGGCTCGGCCGACGAGACGCCCGGCAAATCGGGTCTCGCGCATTTCCTCGAACATCTGATGTTCAAGGGCACGATCAACCATCCGGTCGGCGAATTTTCGCAGACGGTGCTGAAAGTCGGCGGCAACGAGAACGCCTTCACCTCGACCGATTACACCGGCTATTTCCAGCGCGTGCCGAAGGAACAGCTTGGCAAGATGATGGAGCTGGAAGCCGACCGCATGACCAACCTCACGCTCAAGGACGAGAATGTCCTGCCGGAGCGCGACGTCGTGCTCGAAGAATACAACATGCGCGTCGGCAACAATCCGGATGCGCGACTGTCCGAACAGATCATGGCGGCGTTGTATCTGAACCATCCTTACGGACGGCCGGTGATCGGCTGGAAGCAGGAGATCGAGAAGCTCGACCGCGAGGATGCGCTGGCGTTCTACAAGCGGTTCTACGCACCGAACAATGCGACGCTGGTCGTCGCCGGCGACGTCGACGCCGACGAGATCAAGCCGATGATCGAGCGCACCTATGGCGCGATCGCGCCGCAGCCCGCGATCGCAGCCCAACGCGTGCGGCCGCAGGAGCCGGTACCCGCCGGGCCGCGCACCGTGACGCTGGCCGATCCGCGCGTCGAACAGACCAGCGTGCGCCGTTATTATCTGGTGCCGTCCGCGGCGACAGCAGCGAAGGGCGAAAGTGCTGCGCTCGACGTGCTCGCGCAATTGATCGGCAGCGGCAGCAATTCTTATCTTTACCGCGCCCTGGTGATCGACAAGCCGTTGGCCGTGAGCGCGGGTGCCGGCTATTCCGGTACCGCGCTGGACTCGACGCAATTCATGATCTCGGCCTCGCCGAAACCGGGCGTCGAATTCGTCGACGTCGAAAAAGCGATCGATGCGGTGATCGCCGATGTCGCGACCAATGCGGTGCCGGCCGCCGACCTCGAACGCGTCAAGACGCAATTGATTGCCGAAGCGATCTACGCGCAGGACAATCAAGCGACGCTGGCGCGCTGGTATGGTGCAGCGCTGACGTCCGGCTTGAGTGTCGAAGACGTCCGTTCTTGGCCGTCGCAAATCGCCGCCGTGACCGCCGATCAGGTGAAGCAGGCCGCACAGACGTGGCTCGACAAAAACCGCTCCGTGACCGGTTACCTCATCAAGGATGTCGGGTCCAAGCGTGAGGAGAAACGCTCGTGAGCATCGCAATGACTTTCACCCGGCGTGTGGCCGTCGCGCTGATCGCATCCGCCCTTGTCGCGCCGCTGCCGGCGATGGCCGCTGCGAAAATCCAACGGCTGGTGTCGCCCGGCGGCATCGAGGCGTGGTTCGTGCAGGACGCGACTGTGCCTCTTGTAGCGATGGAATATTCCTTCGACGGCGGCGCGGCCCAAGATCCCGCCGACAAGCCCGGCGTCGCCGGTATGGTGGCGGGCTTGCTCGACGAAGGGGCCGGCGAGCTCGATTCCAAGGCGTTCCGCGAACGGCTCGAACGGCGCGCGATCGAACTGTCGTTCAGTGCCGCGCGCGATCATTTGCGCGGTTCGCTGCGGATGCTGAAAGACAATCGCGACGAGGCATTCGACTTGTTGCGAATGGCGCTGACGCAGCCGCGTTTCGACCCGCCGGATGTGGAGCGCATCCGCGCCCAAATCATGTCCGGCCTGCGCCGAGAGATTTCGAATCCCGGCTCGATCGCCGGCAAGAAATTCATGGAAGCCGCATTCGGCGATCATCCTTACGGCCGACCCAGCAACGGTACGCTCGTGAGCGTGCCAAAAATCGATGCCACCGATATTCGCACTTACGCCGGGCGCATCCTGGCGCGCGACACGCTGAAGATCGCGGTTGTCGGCGATATCGACGCGATCTCGCTCGGTGCGCTGCTCGACAAGACGTTCGGCGGCTTGCAGGCCAAGAGCACACTGACGCCGGTGGCGGACATCGTCGCCGCAAAACCGCCGCTGCGTTTTTCGATTCCGCTCGACGTGCCGCAAACCAGCATCGTGTTCGGCGGTCCCGGCATTTTGCGCGACGATCCGAATTTCATGGCGGCCTATGTCGTCAACCACATCCTTGGCGGCGGCGGATTGTCAGGGCGGCTCTACAAGGAAGTGCGCGAAAAACGTGGACTAGCCTATTCGGTGTCGGAATCCTTGCTGTGGATGCAGCATTCGTCGCTGGTCATCGGCTCGACCGGCACGCGCGCCGACCGCGCGACTGATACCGTCGAGGCCGTCGAAGCCGAAGTGAAGCGGATCGGGACCGAAGGGCCGACGCAGCAGGAATTGGACGAGGCGAAATCCTACCTAAAGGGCTCGCAGATGTTGGCCCTGGACACGTCGTCGAAGCTCGCAGGCGCGCTGCTGCAATATCAGTTGGACAAGCTCGGCATCGACTACATCGAGAAGCGCAACGGCATTGTCGACGCGGTGACGCTGGACGACGCCAAGCGCGCCGCGCAGAAATTGTGGGGGCAGGGCCTCGTCACGGTGATGGTCGGCCGTGCTCCGCAAGCATCTGTTACACCGCCGGTCACGGCGACACCGCCCGCCCGCACGGTGAATTGAGTTTTCACCTCGCCCCGTGAAGACCGGGGAGAGGTGAAACCAAACTCATTTGCCGTTTCCGGAATGACGCAGCCTCACCACCTCAACTCGCGCGTCAGCGCGAGCGGTGGGTGGCCGAACAGTTCGCGCACGGCGGCCGGATCGAGTTGGTCCAGGCCCTCGAATTCGCCGGCGTGAATGCCGCGCATCACGAACAGGCAATCCAGCCCGAAGGCCTGCGCGCCGGCGAGGTCCGTCCGCACGGAATCGCCGATCGCCAGCACACGATCGAGCGACGTCGCCTTGCCGCGGTGCTCGGTGGCGAGGGCAATCGCGCGGTCGTAGATCGGCCGATGCGGCTTGCCGTAAAAAATTACCTCGCCGCCCAATTCGCGATAAAGTTCGGCGATCGCGCCCGCGCAGTAGATCAGCCGATCGCCGCGCTCCACGACGATATCGGGATTGGCGCAGATGAACGGCAGATTGCGCGCGCGCGCCTGCACCATCATCGCACGATAGTCTTCCGCACTTTCGGTCTCGTCGTCGAACGGTCCTGTGCAAACGATGTAGTCGGCGCTTTCCAGCGGCGCCATTTTGGCGTCGAGGCCCCGATAGATCGAATTGTCCCGCTCCGGCCCGAGCCAGAACATTGACTGGCCGTCATGACCGGCAACGAAATTGCGCGTCAGGTCGCCCGACGAGACGATGGCGTCGTAGGTGTCGTCGGCGATGTCGAGCTTGCGCAATTGCCGCTGCACGGAATCGGCCGGGCGGGGCGCGTTGGTGATCATGATCACGGTGCCGCCGCGCTTGCGAAACGTATGGAGCGCTTCGCAAGCCTCGGGGAAAGCGACGAGCCCATTGTGGATCACGCCCCAGATGTCGCTGAGGATGACGTCGACGGTGTCGGTCAACTCGTGCAGGTTTTCGATGAAACGCAAATTGGTCATGCCGGCCGCCCGCAGCCAGCCGAATGATCAACCAGGCCCGGCCGAACGGCGCGCGAGCGCGGCATTTCCGGTCCCGCGAGAGGCGTCGGCACGCGGGATGTCGAAGGTCGAGGGTCGTTTTGAAACATTGATGTCCTGCGAAACCGGAGCCGGATCGGGCATCGGCCGGGCGGCCGAAAGCTGAGTTGTCGGCTCTGCCGTAGCCGACGCGGCGTCCGGCCGCAACGGGCGCGGCGGAGCGAACAGGAAGCCCTGGCCGAAGCGGACGTCGAAATCCAGGAGATCGACGACGGCGCGTTCGCCCTCGATCCGCTCGGCGATCAGGTCGATGCCGAAACGTCCGAGCAGGTCGGACAAATCGGACGCGTAGATGTCGCTGGCGGCGGTTTGGCGGTTGTCGAGCAGAAGCGCGGCCGGCACCTTCATATAGCGCACACCGCGATCGGCCAATTCGCGCGGCTCGATCCGCAAATCGCTGACATTGTCGATCGAGAAGCGGAAGCCTCGCTGGGCGAGCGCTGCGAGATTTTCGCTCTCGATCGGGCTAAGACTACGGAACGTGGCCTGCTTGAATTCGAGCACGAAGGACGACGCCAGCGCGCGATTGGCTTCCAGGAAATCCAGCACCTGTGCGAAGGCGCTTTCGCTGCGCAACGTCGCGGCGGCGATGTTGCAGAATACGCCGACATCCTTGTTGCGCACCATCAGGCGACGCAGCACCTGCATGCAACGCAGCATCACGGCATGGTCGATCTGGCC
>JANMAN010000788.1:0-10513 GCA_031359885.1 Tardiphaga sp.
GGTGATGAAGCTGCCGCCGATTGCGGCCGCGCGCGACGCCAGGCCGTTGGCCCCGAATCGTCGGCTCGCGGCTTCGGCCACCGCCGGCAGATCGAACAACATGCCGCGCAGATGGGGGTCATGTTGCGCGACGGCCGAAAGAAACGTTCCGTCGCCGCCGCCGACGTCGAGCAGGCAGCGATGCTCCTTGAATGAGTAGGCGGATAGCACCTGCTGCGCGATCATCGGCTGCGATGCCGACATCAGCGCGGTGTAGGGCGCGACGCTGTCGCTGGTCACGGCGAGCGAATCGTTACGCGCGGCATAGGGCCAATAACGCGCGAGTTCGCCCGGCTCCTGCTCGCCGCGCAGCAGCGCCAGCGGGTCTTTCAGATCGGTGTAAAGCATCGCGTGGTGTTCGATCATCGCGACCACGCCGGGATTGCCGCGCAATGCGGCACCGAGCGGGCCGAGGCCATAGCGTGGATGGCCATCCTTCGAGCTGCTACGGCTCTGCGCCAACCCCAACGACACCGCGGCATCCAGGAGCAGCGTCATTCGCTCGACCGGCATGGTGAGCCGCGCTGCAAGATCCGCCGCGCTTGCGGGGCCTTCGGCAAGCCTGTCGAACAGCTTCAGCCGCACGCAGGCGAGCAGGATTTGCGAATAGACGAAGCCGGCACACAGATCGAACAATGCCGAAGCACGCTTGCGCGCGATCGGGCGGGTGAGCACGAAAGCGCCCGCGAACCGCTGGAATTTCGCACTGGACAGAATGCGATCGCGCAGACCGAGCGCACGATCGCGCAGCGTCCATGGATGGTTCGTCGTCACCTCGCTGACGACGATCGCCACGGATTAAGCTGCTGACAGCGCGAGTTTCTTCGGCACCAGCCGTCGCGCTTCCTGCGCCATCAGCGCACGCAGTTCCGCGCCGTTCTCGCACGGCGGCATCGCGTCGATCGCGCCTTGCACGAGGTCGTGCAGATAATGCACCGCGCCGTCGAGACCGTAAGCGGCGACCGCGCTGGGGCGGCCATGCGCGATGTCCTGCCCGACCGGCTTGCCGATTTCCTCTTCGTCCGCAGCCGCATCGCGAATGTCGTCGGCAACCTGATAGGCTTCGCCGAGCTTCTCGCCGACCATGCGCCAGGGCTCGCCGTCATGCCCGGCCGATTGCGCGCCGGCGACAGTCGCGGCTGCGAATAGCGCGCCGGTCTTGGCGCGATGATAGTGAGAGAGGTCGATCTGGTCTTCGCATTCCCATGCTTGGCCCGCGACGATCCCGAACGGAACGCCGACGGATTGCGCAACGGTCAACGTCAACGCTGCGAGCCGCTGCGGCGGACAGGACGCGCGCGCCAGCGTCTGGAATGCGAGCACGATCAGCGAATCGCCGCCGAGAACCGCGAGCGGTTCGCCGAAGGCCTTGTGAACGGATGGCCGCCCACGGCGCGTATCGGCCGCGTCGAAACAGGGAAGATCGTCATGCACGAGGGATGCGCAATGCAGAAGTTCGAGCGCCGCACCGGCCGCTTCTGTCGCGGCGGGATGATCCTCGCCGCACGCGAAGGCGACGCTATGCACGAGGCGTGGTCGCACGCGTGCGCCTTTGGGAAACACCGCATAGCGCATCGCCTGGGCGAGACGCGGCGGACATCCTGGAATGTCTGCCAGTGCGATGGCCTCGTTGAGGGCTCGTTCGATCCGGCTGGCAACATCCATGGTAGGCTCCCGAGATGGACGGTGGCACAATCACAGGATCAGACTGTCAATTTGACTTGTCGTCAAGAGTGTAAATAAATATGGACAGCAATAGACGAATTTAGAGCTCTGATGCTGCACCGCACAATCATGAGACTTCCAGTTTGCGCTGAAGTTGCGACCGCCACAGAACGGCCATCATGGAAAAACGTGTCATTATTGTTTGTATACCCATGATCGGGCTGGTCGCTTGCGGTCGATGGAGCCCCCGTCGTGGCGCTTGCGTGCAAAACGGCTTGATGAGGTCGGAAACGGCTACCGCCACGATACCGTCACAATGAAAAATCGGGTCGTTTTTGTCGGAAAAGGGCATCGTCGGGCTGGCCGCTCGCGGCCGCCGGCAACCTGGTCGAGGACATTACGGCTTGATCGGCTTGATGATATCGACGCAGTTACCGCCACGATACGGTCACCATGAATAATCGCGTCGTTATCGTCGGTGCGGGGGTCGCCGGATTGGTCTCGGCGATCGCGCTCGCGGCCGACGGACACGACGTGACGGTGCTCGAGCGCGCCGCATCGCCGGGTGGCAAGATGCGGCGGATCGCGATCGGCGATTCGTCGATCGATAGCGGCCCGACCGTCTTTACGATGCGCTGGGTGTTCGACGAACTCTTCGCGCAAGCCGGCAAAACCTTTTCCGACGCGGTTACGCTCGAACCGCTCGACGTGCTCGCGCGACACGCATGGCACGACGGATCGACGCTCGATCTGTTCGCCGACGAAGACCGTTCGGTCGACGCGATCGGCGTGATGGCAGGCCGTGCCGAAGCGATGCGGTACAGAGAATTCTCCGCGCACACCAAACGCATCTACGACATGCTGGAGCAGCCGTTCCTGCGCGCGGCCGAACCGAGCATGGGCGCGCTGATCGGCTCCGGCGGATTTCGCGGCCTTTTAAAACTGCCGCAGATCAAACCGTTTTCGTCAATGTGGACGGCCCTCGGACAATATTTTCACGACCCGCGCTTGCGGCAATTGTTCGGACGCTACGCGACCTATTGCGGCTCGTCGCCGTTCGATGCGCCGGCCACGTTGATGTTGGTCGCGCATGTCGAACAGCAGGGCGTGTGGAGCATCAAAGGCGGCATGGGCGCGCTCGCGACGGCGCTGGCGGATTGCGCGATCTCGTTGGGCGCATCCATCCGTTACGATTGCGACGTGCGCGAGGTTCTGACGTCGCAAAGCCGCGCGAGTGGCGTCGTTCTCGCGAACGGCGAGCGCATCGAGGCCGACGCTGTCATCGTCAACGCCGATGTTGCGGCCGTCGCCAGCGGCCTGTTCGGCGCAACGACGAGCCGCGCCGCTGCGGCGATCCCGCAAGCGTCGCGTTCGCTCTCCGCGATGACGTGGAGCTTGAGTGCGCACACGCAAGGCTTTCCGCTGTCGAGACACAACGTGTTCTTCTCGCGCGACTACAAGCGCGAATTCGACGAGATCTTTCGTCGCGCATCGGTGCCATCGGAGCCGACCGTCTATGTCTGCGCGCAGGATCGCGCGAGCGACGGCACATTGACAGACGGCGTTGCAAACGAGCGGTTGCTGGTGCTTATCAACGCGCCTGCGATCGGCGACCGACATACATTCAACGATGCGGAGGTGGAGCAATGCGCGCAGCGGACATTCGCGATGTTGGAGCACGCGGGCCTGCGGATCGACAGGCAACCGGACATGACGCAAGCGACGACGCCGACGCAGTTCAACGCGCTGTTTCCCGCGACGGGCGGCGCGTTGTACGGCCGCAGCTCGCACGGATGGACGGCGTCGTTTCAACGGCCGGGCGCGGCGACGAAAATTCCGGGGCTGTATCTGGCGGGCGGCTCGACGCATCCGGGGCCGGGCGTGCCGATGGCAGCGCTATCGGGCCGCGCGGCGGCGGCGCGGCTGACGGCGGATTTCGCTTCGACCAGAACGTCCCGCACAACGGCTACGCGTGGTGGTACGTCGACGCGCTGAGCGACGATGGCGAAAACGGCATCACCATCATCGCGTTCGTGGGCAGCGTGTTCTCACCCTATTATGCGTTCGCGCGCCGGCGTGGCGACGTCGATCCGCTGAACCATTGCGCGATCAACGTGGCGCTGTATCGACCGCGCGGCGGGCGCTGGGCGATGACCGAACGCCCGAAACATGCCGTGACGCGCGACGCGGACACGTTTCGCGTCGGCCCGAGCGCGCTGCATTGGGATGGCACGTCGCTCACGATCGACATCGACGAAATCGCCGTGCCGATCCCGCGTCGTCTGCGCGGCCGCGTCCGCGTCACGCCGAGCGCGATCACGTCGACGCCGTTCGTCCTGAATGAAAACGGCCATCATCGCTGGTGGCCGATCGCACCGATCGCGCGCGTGGAGGTCGCAATGCAAAGTCCCGATCTGAATTGGCAAGGCGACGGCTATCTCGATCACAATGCCGGCGACGAACCGATCGAGACTGGCTTCCGCGATTGGCAATGGGCACGCGGCGCGACGCGCGACGGCGCGGTGATTTTATACGAAGGCGAACGCCGCGACGGCAGCGTCGTCAATCTCGCCAAGACGTTCGATCGTGACGGCCAGGCGCACGACGTCGTACCGCCCGCAATGAAGACGCTCAAGCGCACCGGCTGGCGAATGTCGCGCAGCGTTCGCAGCGAAGGCGATGCGCGCGTCATAAAAACATTGGAGGACGCGCCGTTCTATTCGCGCTCGGTCGTCTCATCGCGCATCAACGGCGAGGACGTCACGTTGATACATGAGTCTCTTTCGCTCGATCGATTCAAAATGCCGATCGTGCAAGCGATGCTGCCCTTTCGAATGCCGCGAAAAATTTGACACGGTTGTTTGCGCATCAAATCTCTCACGTCTCAAAGACGAAAAATCGTTGTCGATTTCTGACGAAATTTCTTGCGAAATCGCGCCTGATTTCATCATGGCGGTATTGTGACCGTCGCCTTTTGCAGCGTCCGAGCGAGTCGCTCACGTCACACCCCGAGCAGGCCAAAATCGCTGTCGAATTTCGAGAAATTCGTTGCGAAATCGTGCCCGATTCCATCATGGCGGTATTGTGACCATCACGTTTGGCGGCGGTTCGGAAAGAGCGTCGGCATTTTACACGGCTCCCAACTGACTTTCGGAACTTGAACAGACGAATTGGTGCGTCGCAATAATAACTGTCACTCATTATTGACACTTACGTCTTGGCTTCTGTCCATAATTAGTTACACTCACGGCATGCTTGATCCGGATGCCAGAGCCACATCGCCGCTACCAAGAGATCGCCGACCGCAGGCCGTGGTGATCGGCTCGGGTTTCGGCGGTCTCGCTGCCGCGGTTCGGCTCGGCGCGAAGGGCTACCGCGTGAGCGTGCTCGAACAGCTCGATGCTCCCGGCGGCCGCGCCTATGTCTACAAACAAGACGGCTTCACCTTCGACGCGGGCCCGACCATCGTCACGGCGCCGTTTCTGTTCGAGGAATTGTGGAAGCTGTGCGGACGCCGGCTGTCCGACGACGTCGTGTTGAAACCCGTGTCGCCGTTCTATCGCATCCGCTTTCAGGACGGATCGCATTTCGATTACACCGGCGATCCCGCCGCGATGCGCGCGGAGATCGCGAAGTTTTCGCCGGGCGATGTCGCGGGCTATGAAAAATACATGAAGGCGTCGGAGGCGATCTTCAAGGTCGGCTTCGAACACCTTGGCGACGTGCCTTTTTCCAAATGGACCGACATGGCGCGCATCGCGCCGGAGATGCTCAAGCTCGAGAGCTATCGCAGCGTGTTTTCGCTGGTGTCGAAATTCGTCAAGGACGAACGCCTGCGCGTGGTGCTGAGTTTTCATCCGCTGTTGATCGGCGGCAATCCCTTCACCGCAAGTTCGATCTATTGCCTGATCGCGCATCTCGAACGGCACTGGGGCGTGCACTTCGCGATGGGCGGTACCGGGCGTCTCGTCGACGGCCTCGTCAAGCTCATCGAAGGCCAGGGCGGCGAACTTCGCTGCAACACCCGCGTGTCCGAAATCATCGTCGAGAACGGCGTCGCGCGCGGCGTCACACTCGACAATGGCGACACGCTCCATGCCGATGTCGTGGTGTCGAATGCCGATTCCGCGTGGACCTATCGGCATCTCGTCAAACCACAGGCGCGTTCGCGCTGGAGCAACAAGCGTATCGAACGCGCGCGCTATTCAATGAGCCTGTTCGTCTGGTATTTCGGCACGAAGCGTCGTTACGACGACGTGCCGCATCACACCATCCTGCTCGGGCCGCGCTACAGGGAATTGCTGGCGGATATCTTCACCCGCAAACATCTGGCGAAGGATTTCAGTCTTTATCTGCATCGCCCGACCGCGACCGATAACTCGCTCGCGCCCAAGGGATGCGATGCGTTCTACGTGTTGTCTCCGGTGCCGCATCTGGACAGCGGCACGGACTGGAGCATCATGGCGGAAAAATATCGCGCAGCGATCGCGCGCGAATTGTCCAACACGATGTTGCCCGACCTCGAAAACCAGATCGTGACGTCGCGGATGCTGACGCCGCAGGATTTTCAAGACCGGCTGTCGTCGTTCAAGGGCGCGGCCTTCGGGCTCGAACCCGTGCTGACGCAGAGCGCGTGGTTTCGTCCGCACAACAAAAGCGAAGACATCGCGAATCTGTATCTCGTCGGCGCCGGCACGCACCCCGGTGCCGGCCTGCCCGGCGTGCTGTCGTCGGCGCGCGTGCTCGACAGTCTCGTTCCCGACGCCCATTCGCTCGTACCCGGTTTCCGAAGTTCGTCAGCCGTTGCCGCACCCTTATTTCACGAACTCCCGAAACCATAGGGTCCGAGCCAAATATAATTCCAGTACCGCTTTCGATCTGAAGTTTCTGAATGAGGACTAGACGCGAATGATGCAGAAACTTCAGATCGGCGGTACTGGCGACCGTATGATTGCTGTCGACAGTTACGCCGCCGATCTCGCCGCCTGCCGCGCGCTTCTGAAAACCGGATCGCGCACCTTCCATGCCGCCTCGAAAGTCTTGCCGCGAAAAGTCGCCGATCCCGCGATCGCGCTTTACGCGTTTTGTCGCCTGGCCGACGACGCCGTCGATCTCGGCCATGATCGCACCGCCGCAGTGGCCCGATTGCGCGAGCGGCTGGACCGCGCCTGCCACGGACAACCGATGGACCTTGCGGCCGATCGTGCCTTCGCGGGCGTGATGGCGCGCCATGCGATTCCCCGCGCGCTGCCGGAAGCGCTGCTCGAAGGCCTGGCGTGGGATGCCGCTTCGCGCCGCTACGAAACGCTCGAGGATTTATACGACTACGCCGCGCGCGTCGCAGGCGCCGTCGGCGCGATGATGACGCTGCTGATGGGCGAACGCGCGCCCGAGATCGTCGCGCGCGCGTGTGATCTCGGCGTCGCGATGCAACTCACGAACATCGCCCGCGATGTCGGCGAGGATGCGCGCGCCGGCCGGCTGTATCTGCCGCTGCAATGGCTGCGCGACGCGGGTATCGATCCCGATGCCTGGCTCGCGGCGCCGACATTTACGCCTGATATCGCGGCCATAACACAGCGGCTGCTCGATGCGGCCGACGCGCTCTACCATCGCGCCACCGACGGCATCGCGCGATTGCCGGCCTCGTGCCGGCCGGGCATCTATGCGGCGCGCGCGCTGTATGCGGAGATCGGGCGGCAGGTCGAGCGCAACGACCGCAATTCGATCGCGCAACGCGCGGTGGTGTCGGGACTACGCAAATCGCAGGTGTTGGCGCGGACGCTGTTGCTGGCGGAGCGCCGCTGGCAGCCGGCGCGGCGGCTTGCAGCGATCGGCCAGATCGACGCCACGCGGTTTCTGGTCGAGGCCGTTGCGGCAACGCCGCTGCGCGACGTCGCGCGTCCGCGCGCCAAGCCGGTCGAGGATCGCGTGGTCTGGGTGATCGATCTGTTCGCGCGGCTGGAGCGCCGCGATCAATTGCAACGCAGCGGGATGCCGAGCGCTTGATGCTGTGGTTGCAGCCATCCTTCGAGGCTCGCCTGCGACCGACCAAGAGGTCGCCGAAGGCGAGCACCTCAGGATGACGTTTTCTTCTTGGCGGCCATAGGGTAGCAAAGCCGTCATCCTGAGGCGCGAGCATGAACTTCGCGCCACGGAATGACGAAAGCCTGTAGGGTGGGCAAAGGCGTTCTTACGCCGTGCCCACCATGATTGCCGCCGGTGGGCACGACGCTCCGGACGACGAAGACGTCGCCGGGCGCGCCTTTGCCCACCCTACGGAGCCGAACTTTTATCATGTCCGACGCTGTTACTCTCTCCACCGCCGAACATCACCGCGCGCAAGCCAAGCTGTGGTTCGAATCGCTGCGCGATAAGATTTGCGCCGAGGCCGAGGCGATCGAACGCGACGCGCCGCGCGATCTGTTTCCCGGCGATCCCGCGACGTTCACCTACAAGCCATGGACGCGCGCGACCGGCTCGGGCGGCGGCACCGGCGGCTTTCTCTCCGGCGGACGGTTGTTCGAAAAAATCGGCATCCACACGTCGTCGGCCAATGGCCGCCTGACGCCCGAGATGGCGAAGAATCTGCCGGGCGACGGGGTGCAGCTCGATTACGTCTCGACCAGCATCAGCCTCATCATGCATCCGCGCAGCCCGATCGTGCCGACCGTGCATATGAACACGCGGTTTCTCTCGACGGCGCAGGGGTGGTTCGGCGGCGGCGCGGATCTGACGCCGATGCTGCCGGAGCAGCGCACCGACGACGCGCCCGATACCGTCGTTTTTCACGCCGCGATGCGCGCGGCTTGCGACGCGCACGACGCGGGCTATTACGAAAAATTCAAAGCGTGGGCGGATACCTATTTCTTCCTGCCGCATCGCGGCACCGCGCGCGGCGTCGGCGGCATTTTCTACGATCATCTCAATACCGGCGATTTCGAAAAGGATTTCGCCTTCACGCGCGACGTCGGCTCTGCGCTGCTCGACGTCTATCCGCGCATCGTGCGGCAACGCATGATGGAGCCGTGGACGGACGCACAGCGCGCGCAGCAACTCGCGACGCGCGGGCTCTATGTCGAGTTCAATTTGCTCTACGACAAAGGCACGATGTTCGGCCTGCAAACCGGCGGCAATATCGAGACGATCCTGTCGTCGATGCCGCCGCTGGTGAGTTGGGGGTGAGTGCGATTTTGCAACACAGACAACCGTCATCCCCGCCAAGTGCGCAACCGGCAGCGCACTTGCGCTGTCCGGAGCGCACGCGAGCGGGGAACCAGTACGCCCATCGCTAATGCTCTGGAATACTGGGTCACCCGGTCAAGTGCCGGGTGATGACGGCCGTGCTTGGTGAAACCGGAGCGAGTGACATTCGATAACTTGCAAAACGGGAGGCCCCATGGAGCAATATTACGGCTTCGTCGAATTCTTCGTCGTCATCCTGTTCGCGCTGTGCTGGCTGGTGCTCGAATGGCAGGGCCGGCGACTCGATCGCAAACGCGATGCCGAGCGGGCGAAAGAAGCTGCCGCGACTCCGGACGCGCCTCAATCCTGACGAATCAACTCGGCGACAGAAGCAGGCTGTTCTTCATGTGCGAGATGGCCGAGCCCCGGCAGCCGCACGATCGCCGAGCCTTTGACGAGCGCCTGAGTCTTGCGCGCCACATCCGGTGAAATCGTGCGGTCGTTGTCGGCGGCAACGAGAAGCAACTTCGTTGCGAGCTGCGGCAGGTCGCGCACCAGCGGCTCCAATTGCCAATTCGCCATCATGCGCAACGCCGCGGCGACATGCGGTGGGCTCTGCACCAGCCGGCGATAGAGCGACACGCCCTCATGATCGATCGTCGAGCCGGTATCGCGCAGCAACCGTTCGACGGCACCGACGCTGCCGGCCTGCCACGCGAACAAGCGCGGCACCACGGGGTTCATCACCAACAATTTCGCGAGCGGCGAGAACACATGCCCGGCCACGCCCGCGAACGGCATGAACGCGCCGTTCAAACTGACAAGCCGTTGCGGGGCGATGCGTTTGTCGAGGCACATGCGCGCGAGAATGGCCGCGCCGGCGGAATGGCCGACGACGATCTCGGGCGTCGCGTCGAGCGTGCGCAGCAATTGCGCGATGTCCGCCGCCATCCCCGGCAAGGTCAGCCGTTGCGGCGCGGGTGTCTGCGTGAATCCATGACCCGGCAGGTCGATCGCGATCACGCGATGGGTCTGCGCCAGCAGCGGCATCAACCCGCGCCAAGAATGCGTCGCGGCGCCCGTGCCGTGGACGAGCAACACCACAGGTCCTTGGCCCATCTCCTGCACGTGCCAGCGGATGCCGGCGGCGGTCACGAAACGGCTGGCACCGTGGTGCGGCCACGTCGCGCCATCGCGGCTCCACGCAAGCTCGGCCATCGCTATGGAGCGTTAGCCGGCGACACACCGGCCAGAAAATCGTCATAACCCGCGATGAATGCATCGCGCAGCTCGAAATGCGGCATCGCGCCGGTCTCCATCACGTCGATCCGCCAGTTGGCCCGCCCCGCGACGCGCTTCTTCTGGGTATAATCCGTAAAATCGCCGCGGACGCCATGGGTCATCCAGACCGGCAGCGTCAGCGACAAATAGACTTGCTGAATATCAGAACTGAACAGAAAGCCCGAGACGAAATAATACGGCGCGTGCTGCGCGCCCGGCTGATGCGTCGTCAAATAATCATATTTGGCCAGGCCTTCGTCGTAATTCTTGGAGCCCCAGGTCTTCGCCAAAAAGAACCGGATGCTGCGCTGGCTCGACAGCAGCTTCCACAGCCCGTCGCGGT
>JANMAN010000802.1:0-5761 GCA_031359885.1 Tardiphaga sp.
CGAGAACTGGCGGGCTGTTGCCGGCTTGTGGTGGAGCGTCCATCGACAATAAAGCCTCGCCGGAAAAGTTCATCCGTTCTACAGCGGTTCAGGATACCGGTAAATCCGTCGCGACGGCGTAGCTTGCAAACAAGGTCAATAACCGAATGGATCGCCTCAGTCGCGACCATCGACGGGAGTGTGCGCAGTGAACGAACTGGACTTCAGCGGCAAGACCGCCGTCGTGGTCGGCGGATCGAGCGGGATCGGTAACGGGATAGCGCAGGCGTTTCGCACCAAAGGCGCGAATGTGCATGTCTACGGCACCCGCGCGACCGCGCAGGATTACGCCGGCGAAGACGGTTCGGACTTGGCCGGACTGCATTACGCCAAGCTCGACGTCGGCGATTCCCGGAGCATCGAGACGCTGACGCCTGCCTTCGACAGGCTCGACGTGCTCGTGCTGGCGCAGGGCACGGTGATCTACAAGCGCGGCGAATTCGAGATGGATGGCTTCCGGAAGGTGATGGAGGTCAATCTCATGAGCCTGATGGCCTGCGGCGCGAAATTTCACCCGATGCTGAAAGCCAGCGCCGGATCGATGATCATCGTGTCCTCGACGGCGGCCTATCATGCGACCAAGGGCAACCCGTCCTACAATGCCTCCAAAACTGGAGCGGTCGGACTGACGCGCACGCTTGCCGCGGCGTGGGCGGAAGACGGCATCCGCGTCAACGGCATCGCGCCGGGGCTGGTCGATACCAAGCTGACGAAGGTCACGACCGCCAATCCCAAACGTCTTGAGGGTGCCGTCGCGAGCATTCCCTTGAAACGGCTCGGCACGCCGGCCGACATGGCAGGCGCGGCCTTGTTTCTCGCCTCGCCGCTGGCGTCCTACATCGTGGGCCAGACCCTCATCGTCGATGGTGGTTTGATTTTATAAATCCGCGTTCGGCGCATCACATTATTGTTCAGGCGTTTGCGCGCGGATCGATCGCGATGCCGATGCGGCCGAGGCCGGGCAATTTGATCGCGGGATAGCGCCAGTCGAGGCCGAGCACAGCGCCGAAGATATTGATCTCGAGCCCCTCGATCCAACCAGCGGTGACGCCGAGATAGCCGCCGAGCGTCGCGCGGACGCCGGTGCCGGACGGGGTGAGGCCGAACCAAGCACCGTCATAGGGATAGTCTTTACCGATCGCGGTCGGCGGCAGCACGACCTTCAGCTCAGGCACCGATGCCAACGCCGCGGCAACGAAGGTGTTCGAGTTCGGTCCGGGCCATGCGCGATAATCGCCATAGGCGCGCGGCTTGTAGTCTGCGATCGCCGCGCGGATTTTCGGAATCATCGCAGCGGCAGCGTCGCCATCGGCCGCGCCGATAATCTCGGGCTCGTCGCCGAACCACCGCCCATCGGCAGCAAAGCCGTTGACGCGGATCGGTTCGCCCCACGCGGTGTAATCGTAGCGCGTATAGTTCTTTGCGCCGGCCTCTTTGACGACGATCCAACTATGGACCGCGAAGATGCCACGCCAGCGCACGGTGCGCGCAGCGAAAATACGAACCATCGCCGGCTGATCGGCAGATGCTTGCGGCAACAAGCCTGCGCTGGAGCGATCGGCCATCTGCCAGTTCACCGAGCGATCGCCCATGAAATATTTCACAGCGGACGTACCGAGCGGCACGATCAGCAGAAGTAAAAACGCGATCACGATTCTTCTCACGAGGGCAGACCGATTGCGGGGACAAGCCACGATATAGTTGCCCTACGCGCTTAGACAATCGCAACAAAGCAATCGTCGCATCGCGCCGATGCGATGTCATCGATCCGGTTAGGTCGAAGTAAATTTACCAGGATTGAAAAGCACCGAAAAATCCGGACGGCTCGCGCTGAACATTCGCAACGTAATCGAGGCGCTGTTTCGGCTTGCGGCTGGCGACCTTCTTCGGCGCGCGCACCGGCTTGATGACAACCGAGTCGTCTATTCGTGCTTGGGCGTTGAGAGCTGACGGTGCTGCTTTCGCTACAGGTTCCGACTTCATCAGCGCCGGTGGCTCTATCGCGGCAACAACAGGCAGTTCAGGAACAGCCGGCATCGCCAGAAACGGACCTGCGGCAGCGGCCGATGCGAAGGGTCGCGCTTCGCCATGGTTCGCCATCTTGCGCAGGATCTCTAACGACGATGCAGATTTCTGTTTGGCAGATGACTCAGTCGAGACGGTGCCGACCGAATGTCCGGCGACAAGGATGATTGCCAGCAGCGATGCGCCGACAAGCAACGTGTATTTCAAGATGGGCACGGGCGTCAGTCCAGATTACGATGCCTCTACAAGTGTAAGACGCTGCAATGGTTGCGTCCGTTCAAAACAAATCTGGCGCGCATGGAATATCGCGGCAGTGGCAAGATTGTCGCTTCGGTGCGCGTTGGTTCCCAGAAGTAAATAAATCTTTAATCCGCCGCATTGCACCCACGAAACGGTCCCTTCAGGCCGCTTAATCCCGCTCAATCCTTAGCCATTTCGGCTTCTGCAGAATGCGGAGTTCCCTGAATGCGGCATGTGTTGTTGCTCTCGATTGTTTTCATCGGTGGAATGAGCGTCGAACTGAATTCGGTTCCGTGGTCCGGCGGGAAAGCAAATGACGCAACGAGGTCGCTCGGTTCCTCATTCGACGACAAGGTCTTGAGTTCCGCGGAAGCGAAGCCTGCGCCCGTCGTCCAAACGGACGATGTCGATTTCGACGGCGGCATTGCCGCGCAGGTCGTGAGCAAGGGCAAGGCCGATCGCCTGTTTGCCATCCATCGCGAGATGATGGGCGATGTCGCGACGCTGATGCCCGATGCGCTCGCGCCGTCCGAGACGGAGGCCGCCGATACGCCGCTGCCCCAACTGACCACCGGCGAATTCTGCGAGGCGTTGGCCGACGCAGCCGAGAAAAGCGCGATCCCGGTCGCGTTCTTCGCGCGGTTGATTTGGCAGGAAAGCAAATTCAAACACGATGCGACCAGCCATGTCGGCGCGCAGGGTGTTGCGCAGTTCATGCCGCGCACCGCTGCCGAGATGGGTCTCGACAATCCGTTCGACCCGCGCAAGGCGCTGCCGGCATCGGCTCGGTATCTGCGCAAGCTGCACGATCAGTTCGGCAATCTCGGACTCGCCGCAGCGGCCTATAATGGCGGCAGCGGCCGGCTTCAGAACTGGTTGGCGCGCCGCGGGCCGCTGCCGGACGAGACGCGCAATTACGTCCGCAAGATCACCGGCAACACCGCCGAGACATGGACGTCCGAGAAGAAAACCGCCGCCTTGCAACAGGAGCTGCCGCGCGAGGCACCCTGCGAAGGCATCGGCGGGCTGTCGCGTCACAAAGAAGTCGTGGCCATGGCGGTCGAATTGACGCCGGCCGCGAGCGAAACGATCCGGAAGGCCGAAGCCGAAGCGGCCGTGGCGCTTGCCGCCGCCACCAAGGCGAAGGCGCAGTTGCTGCTCGCAAAAGTGTTGAAGGGCAAGGGGTCGAAGGACAAGACTGCGACGCAGGTCGCGGCTGCCGACAAATCCTTGAAAAAGACCATCATCATCGCGGTGGCGAAGAAGGCGACCGTCATCAAGGTCGCGGCGCTCGGCCGCGCCAAGGCGAAGGACGCCAAAGCCGATCAGCGCATCAAGGTCGCATCGGCGGCGAAGTAGACGGGCATAGGATCGTTGCCGTCGCCCTTCGAGGGCCGCTGAAGAAGCGGCCACCTCCGAACAAACAATTGTTTGTTCGTGGGTGACGGCAACAGGCACTTCGTCATCCAAGTCAAACGACTTCGTTTGACTGGAGGTGCGAGCCGCTCTTTCTTGCGGCGAGCCTCGAAGGATGGCCGCGTGATGGTCTACGACCATCCCTCTTGATCCCCGCACGCGCAGCGCCTTCAATGGCACCGGCCGGGACGAACGCCGGCAGGAAACGCGGCGGGGCTCATGACCGATTCGACGAACAACAAGAAACGACCTGATCAACTGCGCAGCGCGCGCTGGTTCGCGCCCGACGATCTGCGCGCTTTCGGGCATCGCTCGCGCGCGATGCAGATGGGCTACGCGCCCGAAGAGTGGGTCGGACGTCCCGTCATCGCCATCCTCAACACCTGGTCGGACGCGCAACCGTGCCACGCGCATTTCAAGACGCGCGTCGACGATGTCCGACGCGGCATCCTGATGGCCGGTGGTTTTCCGATGGAATTGCCCGCGCTGTCGTTGTCCGAATCCTATCTCAAGCCGACGACGATGCTCTATCGCAACCTGCTCGCGATGGACGCCGAAGAATTGCTGCGCGGCCACCCCGTCGACGGCGTCGTATTGATGGGCGGCTGCGATAAGACCACGCCGGCGCTGCTGCTGGGCGCGACCAGCATGAACCTGCCGGCGATCTATGTGCCGGCCGGGCCGATGCTGCGCGGAAACTGGAAGGGCAAGACGCTCGGTTCAGGGTCCGATGCATGGAAATACTGGGACGAGCGCCGCGCCGGAAAAATATCCGACGCCGATTGGGTCGATGTCGAAGGCGGCATCGCGCGCAGCTACGGCACCTGCATGACGATGGGCACCGCCTCGACCATGACGGCGATCGCCGAGTCGATCGGTATGACGCTGCCTGGCGCATCGTCGATTCCCGCCGCCGATGCCGGCCATATCCGCATGGCATCGGAATCAGGCCGCCGCATCGTGGACATGGTGTGGGAGGACCTGACCCCGAAGAAAATCCAGACGCGCGCGGCGTTCGAAAACGCGATTGTGGTCGCGATGGCGATGGGCTGCTCGACCAATGCGATCATCCATCTGATTGCGCAGGCCCGCCGCGCCGGACAAAATATCGGGCTCGACGATTTCGAGGCCGCCAGCCGCAAGGTGCCTGTGATCGCCAACGTCCGGCCGTCCGGCGATACATATCTGATGGAAGATTTTTATTATGCCGGTGGGTTGCCCGGCCTGATGTCGCGCATCAAAGATCATCTGCAGCTCGATGCGATCACCGTCACCGGCAAGACTCTCGGCGACAACATCGCGCGCGCCGAGGTGCACAATGACGACGTTATCCGCACCGTCGAAACGGCGATCTATGCCGAGGGCGCGCTGGCTGTGCTCAAAGGCAATCTCGCGCCGGATGGCTGCGTCATCAAGCCCTCGGCCTGCGAGCCGCGCTTCCTCAAGCATACCGGGCCGGCGCTCGTGTTCGACGATTACCCGTCGATGAAAAAGGCGATCGACGATCCCGATCTCGATGTCACCGCCGACCATGTTTTGATCCTGCGCAATGCCGGGCCGCAGGGTGGGCCGGGCATGCCGGAATGGGGCATGCTGCCGATCCCGACCAAGCTCGTGAAGCAGGGCGTCCGCGACATGGTGCGGCTAAGCGATGCGCGGATGAGCGGCACGAGCTACGGCGCATGCATCCTCCACGTCGCGCCGGAATCGGCGATCGGCGGCCCGCTCGCGCTGGTCCGCGACGGCGACCTCATCACGCTCGACGTCGAGGCGCGCACCCTCACGCTCGGGGTTTCCGACGAAGAACTCGCCACCCGCAAAGCCGCCTGGAAACAAGCTCCGCGGCGAATCGAACGCGGCTACCTCACGCTCTTTCTGAACGAAGTGACGCAGGCGGACGAAGGCTGCGACTTCCGCTTTCTCCACGCCGGCAGCCCAACGCCGGAGCCGGCGATCCACTGATTCGGATTCGCCGCCGTGAACGAGACCATCGCCGCCATCTCAACGCCCTTCGGCGAAGGCGCGATTGCGGTCTTGCGGC
>JANMAN010000082.1:0-4258 GCA_031359885.1 Tardiphaga sp.
ATCTTCAATTCAAATTTCTCTCAAAGACCCACACTCGAGCATACAACCTCCGGACCAACGCGCTACGCCGGCGCTTTTTCGCCGGCCGACACGACGTTGATGCTGATCTCCATGCCGAGATAAGCGTCGGCCGATCCGAGATACGTCCCGTGCAACGGGATTGCCTGTCGCGGATCGCGCGCGACCGCGACACGGATCAGATCGCGGTTGCCGACGATGCCGTTGGTCGGATCGAATTCGATCCAGCCGGCGCTCGGCAGATAGACCTGCACCCATGCGTGGGTGGAACCGCCGCCGACATAGCCGTGCTCGCGATCGCCATGCACGAACAGGTAACCCGACACGAAGCGCGCCGCGATGCCGAGCCGGCGCAGCGCCTCGATCATCAGCAACGCGAAATCGCGGCAGGTGCCGGAGCCGGTCTGCAGTGTATCGAGCGGATGCTGCGTGCCGTGGGCATGACGCTTGCGATAGGTAAATGTGCGGCGGATGCCGTGGGTCATGTCGCTCAAAATCTTGAACGTCGGCGTCGGCCCTTCCGGATCCAGAAAAGCCCGTGCCCATGACGACAACTCGCCCTGCGGATCGCCATATTGCGGGCTGATGAATTGGATGAGGTCGGGGAGTTCGTCGCCGTCGTAGAGGAACGGATAAAAATACGCTTGATCGTCCGAGGTCAGAGCGAAATCGTCGACCGGCGAATGCTCGATCGTGGCGCTGCTGGTGAACGACAACACCTTCGCCCGATCGTCGAAGGTGGCGATCGCGACGCTGTTGCCGAATACGTCATGGATGTAGCGCAGCGACATCGGTGCCGGCGTGATGTCGAGCCGGCTGCTGAGCACGCGCAGGTCATGGCCATCGCGCGGCCGCAGCATGATGCGGTGCTCGCCGAACGCGACGGGATGCGTGTAGCGATATTCCGTGTTGTGATGGATCGTCAAAAGCGGCATCGGCGCAACAATCATATGGTGACTTTGTACAATCAAATCGGTAGCGCTCGTTGCCGAAACATCGGACGAGGCTGCCGCGAAATCAGGCATGGCAAATAAATGCGTGTGAACCCCGCCCAGGACCAAGTCTTACGTTCGGAACTCGATCGGGTTCCGCCCGTCGTCGAAGAAAACGCGGCGGGGCGGTCGCCTTATCTGCTGACGTGCGACCATTATGGGCGCCGAATTCCGCAAGCGCTCGACAATCTCGGCGTCGCCGAAAGCGAGTTGACGCGGCACATCGCGTGGGATGTCGGCATTGCCGGCGTCGCGACGAGACTCGCGCAGGCGCTCGATGCGCATCTGATCGCGCAGGTCTATTCGCGGCTGGTGATCGACTGCAACAGGCCATTCACATCGGCTGGCTCGATTCCAGTCATCTCCGAAGCAACGGAGATTCCCGGCAATGTCGGTTTGTCGGAAGACGACATTCGGCTGCGTCGCGAATGGATCTTCGCGCCCTATCACAAGCGTATCGTCGACGTGCTCGACGCGCGCGAGAGGGCCGGGCAACCGAGTATCCTGATCGCGCTGCACAGCTTCACGCCCGTTTACGCGGGCGTGGCGCGGCCCTGGCATATCGGCACGCTGTATCATCGCGACGACCGGCTGCCGTCGCTGTTGCTCGCGGCATTGCGGGCGGAGCCCGATCTGGTCGTCGGCGACAACGAACCCTACGCGGTGGACACCGCAACCGATTATGCGATCCCCGTGCACGGCGAGGGTCGCGGGCTGATCCATACCGGAATCGAAATTCGACAGGATTTGATATCGGACGAGGCGGGCGAGGCGGCGTGGGCCGAGCGCCTGGCGCGGATATTCAGAGGGATCGAGGAAGGGTTGAAGGCGAAGGGGATGATTTAACGCGCGCGCGTAAACGCGAGCCAGATGCCGCCGCCGATCATGAACACGCCTGAAATGCGCGACATCAATTGCGCCCGGCGGGCTGAGAAGAAGCGACGCGCGCGACCCGCGAGCAACGCATAGACCACATCGGTCAAACCTGCGGCCGCCATGAATGTCGCGCCGAGCAGGACGACTTGCGGAAAGTGATCCGCTTCCATGTTCATGAACTGCGGAATGAATGCGCCGAAGAACACCAGCACTTTCGGATTGCAGAGCAGCACCAGAAAGCCTTGCAGAAAAAACCCGCCGCGCGGCGGCGGCGGCGCATCCGCATCGACGCCTTGCGCCGGTTCTCGGATCAATTTGACGCCGAGCCAGACCAGATAGGCCGCGCCGGCGAAACGCACCCAATCGAACCAATAGCCCATCGTGGCCATCAGCGTCGTCAATCCGATCGCGACGATGCCGATGACAATGGCCAAGCCGGCTTGGGTACCCGCAATGTTGATCATCGCCGCGCGCGTGCCGTAGCGTAAGCCGTTCGCGATCACCAATGTGACGTTCGGTCCCGGCAGCAGCGCAAGCGCGATGCAAGCGGCCACGTAAGCGAGGTAAAGCTGGAGTGACATGCGGGGCTCGTCTCGAAAAAGAATAATTCCGATTTTAATCGTGGTTCATACGCGCGCAAGCGGGTATCCAGAGCGATGATGGTACTGCTTCAAGGCCTGGATCCCCGCTTGCGCGAGGATGAGCGGATTTACGAACGTGTCACCCTGCCAGCGCGGCCTTCACCAGCCCGCTGGCCTTGGCGAAATCCATCTGGCCTGCGAATTTGGCTTTCAACGCGCCGATCACCTTGCCCATGTCCTTGATGCCGGCGGCGCCGGTCTCGGTGATAATCGCCGCGATCGCGGCTTTCACGTCGTCGTCCGACATCTGCTTCGGCAGATAGCCGGTGATGATCGCTATCTCCTCGCGCTCCTGCGCCGCCAATTCGGCGCGGCCGCCCTTGTCGTACAGTTCGACGGATTCCTGCCGCTGCTTGATCATCTTCTGCAGCACGCTCAGAATGTCACCATCGGACAAAGGCGGCTTGCTCTGGCCGCGCGCCTCGATGTCGGCGTTCTTGATGGTCGAATTGACCATTCGCAGCGTCGAGAGCTTGCGCTCGTCCTTGGCGCGCATCGCGTCTTTGACGGCGGAATTGATGTCATCGCGCAGCATGTTGCTCATCACTTATGTTTGTCGTCATTCCGGATTGCGCGTTCGAGCCAAAATCGACGTAAGTCGATTTGTGGAAGAATGCGCAAGTCCGGAATCCATAACCCCTGCCGGGAGTATGGATTCCGGGCCTGCGCATCTTGCGTCGGCTAAGCCGACGACGCGATTGCGCATCCCGGAATGACGGAGTTGTGGTTTCGGTTATCCGTTAAGTAGGCTGCCCGCCGCGGCGGCACAACTCACATCCGCAGCCAGTCGACCAGCGCCGCGACCGTAGCATCGGGGCGCTCGAATTGCGGCATGTGCCCGCACTCGGGGATCGTCACCAGTTTCGCACCAGCGATACCCTGAGCCATTTCCTCGGACAGATGATGCGGCAGCAACACGTCCTGATCGCCGGTCAGCACCAAGGTCGGGCATCGGATCGTGCTCAAGGTCGGCCGCGAATCCACCCGGTCGATGATCGCGGTCTGCTGGCGGATGAAATCGGCGACGGCGAGGTCGTCGTTCATTTCACGCACCTGACGTTTGAGATCGGCATCGTCGCGCCGCGACGGATGCACCAGCAACGGGAACAGCGCGGTCATCGCCGCGCCGTAGTTGCCGGCCTGCGCCTGCGCCATCTGGTTGCGGCGATTGGCGGAGGAGTCCGGCGTGTCGGGCCGCGCTTGCGTGTTGATCAGCGCCAGACGCTCCACGCGCTCGGGCGCCTGCCGCATGATCTCGAAGGCGATGTAGCCGCCCATCGAATGGCCCGCGAGGGCGAACCGGGGCGGGGCTTCGGCCAGAATGCGCTTTGCGATTGCGGGCATGCTGTCGTCGCGGACGTGATTGGCGATGGTCACGGGGCCGAAGTTCCACAGCGCCGGAAGCACCGGCGTGTAGATGCGGGCGGAGGAGGCAAGCCCGGGGATCAGCAGGATGGGTAAAGATGACGGCATGACGATGGGACCTAACATGGGGAGATCTCGATTTGCCAAGCTGACTTGCCGCATCCGGTCAGGCCGGCGCAAGCGGCAATCGATCAGTTTCGGGCGCGCAGTCCTCGCTTTTCGCACGTCCCGGCTTTGACGCCGCGCGCTGCGAGGGTTATGTCATGCGCTCATGATCACATCAAAAAACTCCGAAGCCTGGCCGGACCATAAACCGACCGCGCTGCTCGTACTCGCCGACGGGACCGTGCTGGAGGGCTTCGGCCT
>JANMAN010000110.1:0-1773 GCA_031359885.1 Tardiphaga sp.
GTTCGGATCCCAATGGCAGCGGCCCTTGGGCGCAAGGCCATAGGCGAAGAACGGGCCGACGGTTTGGGAGGGCGTGATCTCTGACATTAGTGCTTGTCCGTGTCCAATGGCGTCTGTTCGCGGCCGCGCAAAACGATGTCAAATTCATAAGCGAGTGCGAACTCCGGCTCGGTCAAGTCCATGCGGAACTTCGAGAGCATCAGGCGACGCGATTTTTCCGGCGCGCTTTTGAAGATCGGATCGTAATCGAGCAGCGGGTCGCCGGGGAAATACATCTGCGTCACCAGCCGGGTCAAAAAGGTCGGACCGAAAACAGAGAAATGGATGTGCTGCGGCCGCCAGGCATTGTGATGGTTGCCCCAAGGATATGCCCCGGGCTTGATCGTCATAAACCGGTATCGACCTTCCGCGTCGGTTACGCAGCGGCCGCCGCCGATGAAGTTCGGATCGAGCGGCGCGTCATGAACGTCGACGTGGATGTAGCGGCCACAAGCGTTGGCCTGCCAGACTTCGACGAGCGAGTTCGGCACGCCGCGACCATCCTCGTCCAGCAACCGGCCGGTAACGATGATGCGCTCGCCAAGTGGTTCGCCATTACGCCGACCGTTGAGGGTCAGGTCAGCGTCATTGGGATGCAATGTGTCGTGGCCGTAGACCGGGCCGGTAATCTCCGACAGCGTCTGCGGCACGACGATCAAGGGCTTGGTTGGTCCGCGCAGTGCAGTGGATTTATATTCGGGTTCGATCATCTTAGGCTGGGTCGTCCAATCGCGCGGCTTGATCTTTGCGTTGCTCATGAATGTCCTCCTTGATTGCTAACTGCGGCTGTCTCGGCAACCGTCTCTTTCAAAATTGCGAATGCCCGGTTTGCGGCCGGCACGCCAGCGTACACCGCTACGTGGAACAATGCTTCCTTGATCGCGTCGGGCGTGGCGCCGGTATTGCGGGCGGCGCGCACATGCATCTGGAATTCTTCCCAATGACCGAGGCCGGCGAGGAGGACGAGCGTCAGGAGAGATCGCGTTGGCCGGTCGAGGCCGGGCCGGGTCCAGACCGAGCCCCAAGCACCCTCGGTGATGAATTGCTGGAAGTCGGCATCGAGCGCGGTTTTACGCTGCTCCGCCCGATCGACATGGGCATCACCCAGTACCTCCCGGCGAATCTTCATTCCGGCTTTAAAATGCTCATCGGACATCATTGCACCTCAAGCTCTGGGCATGGCGGGATGCCGTGCCTGGCGCGCCTGCGCTGTAAGGCGGATTTGCGCGTTGGTGGCGCCAAAGCCAGTATAACCGGCGCGGCGCTCGACGATCTCAAAGAAAAACCGCTCCTCGAACGTGCGCGTATAGACCTGAAAAAACTCGCCGCCGCCATCACGCTCGTAGAGAATGTTGTGCGCCTTCAGGCGGGCAAGGTCTTCGACGGATAGTTCTGTCTTGGCTTCGAGGTCGTCGTAATAGTTTTCGGGAATCGCCAACAGCTCGACGCCATTGGTCTGAAGCTGGGCCACGGTTGCAAAGATATCGGCGGTCGAAAATGCGATGTGTTGTACGCCGGAACCGAAGGCCTCCGTGAGGAAGCGCGACGATAGCGTGCGGCTCGATTGCGAAGCATTGAGCACGATGCGCAACGCGCCGTTGGTCGACTGTACAACTTGGCTCTTCACGAGGCCGCCCGGATCGAGCACATCCTGTTCCGGTGTTTTATGCAGATCGAGCAGCGAAGTGTAGAACAGCAGCCACGTCAGCATTTCCTCGTAGTGCATCGATTGCG
>JANMAN010000273.1:0-3454 GCA_031359885.1 Tardiphaga sp.
CCGATGCCGGAGCTGTTGAACGAGTCGATCAATTCGACCCTGACGCGATCGATCATCACCCACGTCACCGTCACGTTGGCCCTGCTTGCGCTCTTTATATTCGGCGGGCAGGCCATCCACTCCTTCACGGCCGTGATGATCTTCGGCGTCGTGCTGGTCGGCACATACACTTCGATTTTCATCGCAGCGCCGCTGCTCATTTATCTCGGCGTCGGTGAGAACCGCGAACTAGCCGAGAAGCCCGCCAAGGCGGCGCCAAAGCCGAGGCCCTGAGCGTGACGCCGGATGCGCCGCATCTGCCGCGCTCGGCTGCGATCGAAGCGTACGGACAAGGCGGGTTTCGCTTCGACGAGATGTCGCATCGTGGCTCGCTGTTGTGCCTGCCGGACGCGATCTGGGCGTGGTCGATCGAAAAGCCGCAAGATATCGACCGCGCGTCGCTAGCGCGGGTGTTCGAAAGTTCTGCCACGATCAACACGCTGTTGATCGGCACGGGCAACGACGTCTGGCTGCCGCCGAACGATCTGCGCGAGGCGCTGCGGCGCTATCACATCGGCATCGACGCGATGATGACCGGGCCTGCGATCCGGACCTACAATATTATGATCGGCGAGCGCCGCCGCGTGGCGGCAGCCCTCATTGCCGTGCCATGAGCGACGGCGCTGCAGTTCACTGTGCGACCCTGGTGCGCGAGCACGATTTTTCGCGCTATGCGTCCACGCTGTTCGTGCCGCCGGAACGCCGTCGCGCGCTTTTGGCGCTGTATGCTTTCAACCTCGATATCGCCCGTATTCCCGATCAGGTCAGCCAGCCGCTACCCGGCGAAATCCGGCTGCAATGGTGGACCGACCTGCTCGAAGGTCTGGATCATGGCGGCGTCGAAGGCCACCCGGTCGCGGCCGAATTATTACGCGCAATGCGAGATCACGATCTGCCGGCAGGGCCGCTGCTGCGCTTGATCGAAGCCCGCAAGTTCGATCTGTACAATGATCCGATGCCGACGCTTGTGGCGCTGGAAGCCTATCTCGACGATACGGTCTCGACGTTATTTACAACGGCAGCGCGAATCCTCGCGCCGATCTCCGAACATGTCGAGCACGCGACGCGGCATGCGGGCATCGCGCAAGGCATCGTACGCGCAATCGCGCGTCTGCCGCGCGATGCAGCGCGGCGGCAGTCTTATCTTCCGGAAGAGGTATTGGTGCAGCACGGCCTCACCGACGAGCAGATATTTGCGCGCCAGCCGTTGCCGGAGATCGGCACTGTATGCATGCAACTGCTGACGGAGGCGCGGACGCATCGCGATGCGGCTTTGGCATTGCTTACCGAGGTGCCGCTTGAGGCGCGTCCGGCGTTTCTGCAACTGGCTTTGTTGTATCACGATCTAGACGCGCTTGGCCGCGCGACCCGCGATCCCTTCGCACCCTATGAGCCGCAATCGCGGCTGCGCGTGCTTTGGACGCTGTGGCGCGCGTCGAAGGCGAAGGTGTACGGCGGTTAGTTAGGTCACGCCGCAGCAGCGACGCGCAAATTCTCGGCGATCCAACGATCCATATCGGCGAGCGCGCGAGCGCTCATCGCCTGCTTCTTGGCAACGGTCTTGTCGTTGCCGCGCAGACGCGTGCCGTCGGCGTGTTTGGTCGGCATTTGTGCCAGCGGCGGAAACAATCCGAAATTGATATTCATCGGCTGAAACGAGCGCGGGCCGGCATCGATGGTCTCAATGTGTCCGCCGGTAATGTGCCCGAGCAGCGAGCCAAGCGCCGTCGTGACAGGTGGCGCGGCCAGCGTCTCTCCGCGTGCATCCGCTGCTGCGTAGAGTCCTGCGATCAATCCGATGCTGGCGGATTCGACGTAGCCTTCGCAGCCCGTCATCTGGCCGGCGAAGCGCAAGCGCGGCTGCGCGCGCAGTCGCAACTGGCTATCGAGCAGTTTCGGTGAATTCAGGAACGTGTTGCGATGCAGGCCGCCGAGCCGTGCGAATTCCGCGCCTTCGAGGCCCGGGATCATGCGCAGCGCGGCTTGTTGCGGACCGTATTTTAGCTTCGTCTGAAATCCGACGATGTTGTAGAGCGTGCCGAGTTTGTTGTCCTGGCGAAGCTGGACGATGGCATGCGCCTTCACGGTCGGGTCGTGCGGATTGGTGAGCCCGACCGGCTTCATCGGGCCGTGCCGCAGCGTTTCGCGACCGCGCTCCGCCATCACCTCGATCGGCAGGCAGCCGTCGAAATAGGGCGTGTTGGCCTCCCATTCTTTGAAGTCGGTTTTTTCGCCCGCTAATAGTGCGTCGATGAAAGAATCGTATTGCGCCTTGTCCATCGGGCAATTGATGTAATCCGCGCCCGTGCCGCCAGGGCCGACCTTGTCGTAGCGCGACTGAAACCACGCTTTCGACATGTCGATCGAGTCGCGATGCACGATCGGCGCAATGGCGTCGAAGAAGGCGAGCGCATTTTCGTCGGTCACGCTTTTGATCGCATCGGCCAGCGGCGCGGAGGTAAGCGGCCCCGTCGCCACGATGACGTTGTCCCAATCGGCAGGCGGCAAGCCGGCGACTTCCTCGCGGCTGATCTGGATCAAAGGATTGGTTTCAAGAGCTTGCGTGACCGCGTCGGAAAACGCGTCGCGGTCGACTGCCAAAGCTCCGCCGGCCGGCACTTGATTGGCATCGGCGCATCGCATGATGAGCGAGCCGAGGCGGCGCATTTCGGCATGCAGGAGGCCAACCGCGTTATTGGCGGCATCGTCGGAGCGGAAAGAGTTGGAACAGACCAGTTCGGCCAAGCCATCCGTGCGATGCGCCTCGGTGGTCCGCGTCGGACGCATCTCGTGGAGCACGACAGGTGTCCCGGCGCTGGCGACCTGCCAGGCGGCTTCGGAACCCGCCAAGCCGGCTCCAACGATATGGACGGGTGGCGCAATCGAAGGTGTTGTCATCGCGCGTGACTAGCGTGTTTCGCAATCGAGCGAAATCGCAATATCGCCCGGCTCGTATTATCACTACGCCCGCAGCTCGCGGGCGCTCTCCGTTCCAAGCCGTTGTCGTCCGTTAGGCGGTGTAAGACCCGGCGGCCACGCGCGGAATGTCCGAGCGGTCGAGGCCGATGTCGGCCAATTCGCGGTCGCTCAGTTGCGACAGTTCGCTCACATTGCGCTGATAGTCACGGAACGCCTGGATCATGCGGATAAAAGATAGCAGCATCGTCGTCTCCTTGAATTCACGGTTCAGAGTTTGGTGAACCGCGTTTATGGAAACAATATAGGCCGCTAAAGTGCAGTGCAGCAGTTCAAATGTTGCGATGCAGCTAATTGAAATTCGCATAGCTCCGGAAAGGAATGATTAACCTTTCCGCGATGTGTTCCACTGAAGGCAGATTGTGCCGTTTTCGTGCGCAATATGGCAAAAACTGCCGTTTCATTGTCATTTCAACGATTCGAACAGCGTTTGGGAGCT
>JANMAN010000130.1:0-3291 GCA_031359885.1 Tardiphaga sp.
ACCATCAGATCGGTGATGCAGGCGACGCCGGAGTAGAGCACCTGGTCGGCCATCGCGAAGGCGTCGGCGAACGTAGTCTTCTCATTGGCGACCCGGAACAGGTTCTGGTTCGGGATGATCAGCAGCGTATCGACCACCTTGTGCAGTTCGGTGATTCCGGATTCGGCGGTGCGCATCCGGCGCTGGCCCTCGAAGTGGAACGGCTTGGTGACGACGCCGACGGTGAGGATGCCCATGTCGCGCGCGGTCTTGGCGATCACGGGCGCAGCACCCGTTCCCGTTCCGCCACCCATGCCGGCGGTCACGAACACCATGTTGGCGCCCGACAGATGATCGCGGATTTCGTCGATGACTTCCTGCGCGGCGGCAGCGCCGACATCCGGCTGCGAACCGGCGCCGAGGCCCTGCGTCACCTGCGTGCCCATCTGCACGATGCGCTGCGCCTTCGACATCGTCAGCGCTTGCGCGTCGGTGTTGCCGACAACGAAATCGACGCCCTGCAATCCGGCGGTGATCATGTTGTTGACGGCATTGCCGCCGGCGCCACCGACGCCGAACACGGTGATCCGGGGCTTCAGCTCGCGGATGTCAGGGACGTTGAGATTGATGGTCATGATGTGCCTCTCGATTAACCGCGCGTGGGTTCGCTGGGCCCGCGGCCGAAGGCCGAAGGAGTTGATAGGAAATGCGTGTGTGCAGACTGGATCATCAGAAGCCTTCGCGGAGCCATCGTCCGACCTTTCCGAAATAACCGACCGTGCCGGTGCGGCCGATCGGGCGTGCGTTTCTCGGCGCGACATGTTCGAGATGCGCATATTGCGGATAGACCAGCAGGCCGGAGGGCACCGCGAAGGATGCACCCTTGGCCTCGTTCGGCAGACGGCCGAAACCGAGCGGACGGCCGACCCGCACCGGGCGGCCGAGAATCTGGGTGGCCATGTCAACGATCCCCGTCAGCTGCGACGCACCGCCGCTCAGCACGACCTGCGCGCGCGGCTCGGACGCGAATGGGGAATCGGCAAGCCGGTCCCGAACCATTTCGAAAATCTCCTCCGCACGCGGACGAATGATGTTGGCGATGGTCGCGCGGGATACGACCTGAGGCGCGTCGCGCTCGTCGCCGGCCGTCGGCACGGTCAGCATCTCGCGGGAGTCTAATCCGCCCGTCAGGACGCTGCCGTATAACGTCTTGATTCGCTCGGCATCCGCAATGCAGGCCCCGAGACCGCGCGCAAGATCCATCGTGATGTGTTGCCCGCCGAGCGCAAATCCCGACGCATGCACGAAGCGTCCGCCTGAATAGGTCGCGATCGTCGTGGTGCCCGCGCCCATTTCGATCACAGCCGCGCCGATATCGGTTTCGTCGTCCGTGAGAACGGACAGGCCGGCGAGATAGGGCGATGCCGCCATCGCCTCGACGTTGAGATGGCAGCGCTCGACGACCAGCATCAGGTTGCGCGCGACCGACGCGTCGGCGGTGACGACGTTCATATCGACGCCGAATTGAGTTGCGACCATGCCACGGGGGTCGCGGATGCCCTTGACGCCGTCGAGCGTGTAACCGACCGGCAGCGCATGCATCACGGTGCGGCCATGACCGGTCGCGTGCTGCATACCCGTCGAGGTGATGCGCGCCATGTCGGTCGGCGTCACTGCGCCGCCTTTGATGTCGGCAGCGACTTCGATCAACTGGCCCTGCAAGCGGCCGGCGGACACCGACAACAAAACGGATTCGACGCGCGCCTTGGCCATCTTCTCGGCAAGCGAAACAGCCTGCCGCACCGCCTGCTCGCATTCGGCGAGATCGACCACCGCGCCGGCCTTAACGCCGCGCGATTGAATCTGGCTGTAACCGATCAACTCGACGGCGTGGCTACGGCCGCGCAGCGCATCGTTCGGCGCGGACGGTCGCAACCGCGCAATCATGCAGGCAATCTTCGACGTGCCGATGTCGAGCGACGCGACCAGCGCGCTGCGGTTTTGCGGCAACGTGCGGGTCTTGGGGGTCTGGCCGCGATCGAGGCTGGTCATGCGTCGTTCGCCTTGCGCTTCGGCGCCTTCGCCTTGAACAGTTCGTCGCGCGCCTTGCCGGCCTCTTCCGAGAGCCGCACGGTGACGCGATCCGCCAACCGCATGTCGACCGCGACGATGTCACGCGAGAAAAGCTTGGTCTCGTTGTCGAGCTTGCTCAGCATCGCCAACGCGTTGCCGATATCGTTTTCCGGCAAGCGGATGTCGAGGCCGTCTTTCAGGCGCAGATTCCAGCGACGCTCGCCGACATAGATCGCGGCCTTGGTGACACCACGGACCTGCGGATAACGATCGAGCAACGCGAGAAAGTCTTTCGCGTGGGTTTCAGCGCCCTTCCCGACCACAAGCGGCAATCCGGTAAAACGGCGCGCGATGTACGATTCAAGCACCGCGCCGTCATCCGCGATCACAGAAAGCCGGCCGTCCTGCTGCCAGACTGCAAAAGCCTTGCGCTCGGTCACGTCGATCTGCAGCCGGTCGGGATACAGCTTCAGCACGTTGGCATCGGCGATCCATGGATTGGATTTCAGCTTGTCGCGCACGGTCGCGGCGTCGAGGAACAGCAGCGACGAGCGGCCGGTGACGCCACCGATCGCGAGGATTTCGTCCTGCGTCAGTTGCTTGCGGCCGTTGATCGCGACGTCGGCGATACGAAAGCCCGCGGTATTCGCGGCGGCGTTGCGCGCGTCGTTCATTGCCGACACGATCGTATCGATGTGATTGCCTTTGACCACGCCGAGCGAGACGCTCCCGATCAGCATCGCCGCCGTTGCAGCGACGCCGATCCGGTTCGGCACGAAGCGTTCAAGGAATAAAATAGTTCGGCTCGGCGGCACTGCGGCGCGGCGCGCCTCTGTTGCAGCGGCGGCATAGGCGCGGCTTTGACGGCGCTGGGCCAGCCATTCACGCAGCAAAATGGCCGCGCCTTTCGCGGCGGCGATCAGGTCAGCCTTCTGGTGAGTCGTGGGCCTCCGCGATCTCGACGACCGAGTGAGGCGTCCTCCACCATCCATTGCACTAGCTCGTCACATGTTGCGCCCGCATCCTCTACGGGCTTCGGCACACTTGACATCCCGGTCATGCAGGGCTCGCAAACTCACGCCCCAGCAGCCGAGCGCAACATGCGCGACCAGCGTTAACCTTCGGTCGTCCTGGTAAACAAATGGTAAAGCCTTGGCAGGCACGGCACGATTTGGCGTGTTTCCTGAACCATTTGCGGCCGCTATGGCCGCGGAACCGGCGAAGTCGTCAATTCGAGGC
>JANMAN010000138.1:0-4530 GCA_031359885.1 Tardiphaga sp.
AGCCGCCGTCGAAGAGCATCCGGTTCGAGTTGTTGGGGTTGGCTTAAGGGTCGGGTTTGGGGGTCGGGTCATGGCTGAAATCAGCAATGAGTTGATTTATGAAGTGCTGAAATCCGTTCAGGCCCGACTTGCGCAAGTCGATGGCAAAGCGGATGAAAACAAAAGCGACATGATGGCCCTGCGGACGCAGATGAATTCGATCAACCATAATCTATTGAGCATTCATCAGGAATTGGGCAGCGTGCATGCGACGCTGATCCGCCACGAACAGCGTTTAGATCGTATCGAGCGCCGTCTCGAATTGAGCGATGTGCCATCCCTATGAAATCAGCGATTCTCGTTTTTCCCGGCATCAACCGCGAGCGCGATATGGCGCGCGCGTTGCGGCTCGCATCGGGTCATGAGCCGACGATGGTCTGGCACGCCGAGACCGCATTGCCTGATGGCACCGACCTGGTCGTCGTGCCCGGTGGATTTTCTTACGGCGATTATCTGCGCTGCGGCGCGATCGCGGCGCGCGCGCCTGTCATGAATGCCGTGCGCAAATTCGCTGCCGATGGCGGGCTCGTGCTCGGTGTCTGCAACGGCTTTCAGATTCTCTGTGAAAGCGGTCTTCTGCCAGGCGTGCTGATGCGCAACGCCAAGCTGAAAGTCCTCTGCCACGACGTCCATCTGCGCGTCGAGCGCAGCGATACGGCGTTCACGCGCGGCTACAACGCAGGGCAGGTGATCCGGGTGCCGATCGCGCATGGCGAGGGCAATTACGCCGCCGACGACGAGACCATCAAGCGGCTCGAAGGCGACGGTCGCGTGCTCTATCGTTATTGCGCGGCGGACGGATCGATCGGCGATCACAGCAACATCAACGGCGCGGCGCGCGGCATCGCCGGTATCGTCAGCGAGCGCGGCAACGTGCTCGGCATGATGCCGCATCCGGAAAACCACGTCGAAGACATCATGGGCTGCACCGACGGCCGCGGGCTGTTCGCCGGGCTGGTGGCGCATCTGGAGCGGGCGGCGTAGTCTGGAACTCGACCTTTGTTCATCCTCGCTTGAAGAGTTGTGTGAGTTCCATAGAACCAGAGCGTTGATAGCCAGACGATGTTATCGCTTGCCAGAACGTCAAAAGAGCTTCCCGCGATAGAACGCCGCGCAAAACCAGCCAAGGTAGCTTAAGCTCGATGCCTCTGGTCGGCTGGGTGCCGGTCACGCCGAATATCGTTAAAGGCCAAATTCCATCATCTATCATCTCGATACTAACGCCGGTAATCGACACGTCGCGGTCAGCTCGAGCAGGGAATTGCAACACAGGAACGTAGCGCGCGGATGTGGGCTTCTGCGCGTCGTCGAGCATAACAATCAAAGGAAGCAGCTCTGGGGGCAGCGGACGCGATCCAGTAATTACGGGTGTACGCACGAATGGTTTGTTGAGAAGATCGTAGACATTTAGCTTGAAGACTCCGGAGAGGATCGATCCCGGATCGGAACGACCTTGTCCGCCCGGCGCAAGCAGCATGACAAGTGTGCGGTCGCCGTGGAGGGGGAGCGTCATCGCCTCGCCAGTGACCCAAGAGCCTCCTCTCGAAAGGTCTCCCACAAATGGAGAGTCCTTCGTAAAGGTGACCGAGAGGACCGACGAGCCGGTAACATTCTTCGCGCCATCTGTCGCGTCCAGGACGAGACGATAGCGAAAGGTCACGCTCGGAAAGAGCATCTGAAACAGAAATCCACCCACACAGACAATCAGGATCAACATTCCAAGACGCTTCATGTCGTCCGCCCGATCTAAGGTTGTGGCGGCACGATACGTGGCAGAACTTTAACAAGACCCTCACCGGCGTAAGGCTTTTCTGCCGCGTGATTGAATTGTTTCTCGGGCAGAAGGTGGCTTTGTCCGGTAAGCAAGGCCCAACAACCTCTGGACGCAATCATGGCGAGCCATTATCTTTGGCTTTAGGAGTGGGCCATGGCGACGATGATTTCAGAGGTCTATGACGCGTCCCTGGCGTCCGGTGCGCCCGAAGAGAAAGCGCGGAAGGCTGCCGAAGCCATGTCGTCGTATGAGAGCCGCTTCAACAAAATCGTTCATGATCTCACGTCCATTCGTGGCGATATCAACCTGTTGAAGTGGATGAACGGGATTACTTGGGCGCTATGTTTTGGAATCTTGTTCAAGCTATTCCGATGAGGGGCCTGCACCGACGGCCGTGGGCTGTTCGCAGGGCTGGTGGCGCATCTGGAGAAGGCTGCGTGATCGCGGGGGCAACGAAGTTCGTCGTTGCCACGCTGTCGCTTTTGATCGCCACCAATATAGCGGGTGCGCAGAATTACCCCAATCGTCCGATCACGATGATCGTGCCGTTCGCGGCGGGCGGCACGTCCGACGTGATCGCGCGCGCTGTCGCCGAACAGATGGCGGTCACGTTGGGGCAAGCGGTGCTGATCGAGAATGTGGCAGGAGCCGGAGGCTCGACGGCGCTGACGCGGGCCGCCCGCGCAGCTCCCGATGGCTACACGATCGCGATCGGCAACGCCGGCACCAGTGCCGCGACTTACACCATATACCCGAAGCTGACCTTCACGCCGGAGTCGTTCGTTGCGATTGGCATGGTGGCCAAGACCTTCGGCATCGTCGCCTTGCGCAACAATTTTCCGGCGACCGATCTGCGCGCCTTCATCGCTTACGCCAAAGCCAATTCGGGCAAGATCAATCTTGGCCATGCCGGCGTGGGCTCGTCGAATTACCTGATCTGCAAGAGCTTCGTGCAGGCCGCCGGCATCGACGTGACGCTGGTCGGTTATCGCGGTGCCGCGCCTGCGCTCACGGACGCGATCGGCGGCCAGATCGACGGCGTCTGCGATTCCGCCGCATCGGTGTCGCAGGCGATCGACGACAAGCTCGTGCGCGGGATCGTGGTCGGATCGGCCGTGCGGCTGGCGTCGTTGCCGGATGTGCCGACATCAAGCGAGGCGGGACTGCCGGAATTCGAGGCTCAGGGCTGGAACGGGCTGTTCGCGCCGAAGGATACGCCGCCGGACATCGTCGCGCGGTTGAATGCGGCGGCGAAAGCGGCGGTCGAAAGCGAGCCGGTCAAAGCGCGGTTCAAAATTCTATCGTCGGTCGCGCCCGATCCCGACGAGCATTCGTCGGACGTGTTGCAGGCGCTCGTGACGCGCGATGTTGCGAAGTACCGGACGCTGTTAAAGTAGACGCATAAACCGTCGATAGATGCACCTGTTTGCCGACCTACACCGCCGGCATCTTCATCTTCACGCGCTTGATCGTGCCGGAAAACGTGAACAGCGAGCGCTCGCCCGATTTCAACAATCCGCGCAGAAAGATCAGCGAGCCGCCGGCGCGGGTCATCTCGCCCTCGCATTCGATCAGTTCGCCTTCCTTCGCCGCATCGAGGAATTCGCAGGCAAACGAGATCGTGACGCCGGGGCCTTCCAGCACCGGCGAGGCGATCGCGAACAGGCAGTAATCCGCGAACGTCATGTAGCAGCCGCCATGGACGTTGCGCATGCCGTTCAAGTGCTTCTTTTCGACACGGAACGCGCAGCGGACGCGGCCGTCGGCCTCGATCTTGTGCCAGAAAGGCCCGTTGTTGCTCTCGAAGGAATCGCGGCTCCAGGTGGTCCAGCCGGCGAACTCGCCCTCGGTGGCGACAACTTTGTCCGGGCGGTGGCGTTTCGCTGCGGGCGGCGTGGCGACGGTCACTGGCTGGCTCCAAAATCCTGTCTGCGCTTGGCACCTGTTGCAACAAGCAAACGTAAGTCTGTGTCCCGGACGCGGTGCGGCGTGAGGCCGGCGAAGCCGGGTCATGCCGCTCCGCCGAGCCGGGACCGTACCAAAGGCAGCATCCGTAACGATCCCGGGTCTGCATCGCACCCCTGCGCCATGCGACAATGCTTCGCATTGCGCCGGCTTGTGATGCGCTGCGCCCGGGACAAGCGCGTGGCCCCGTTAAATCCGATCCCGCAAAGCAGTGCAAATGCTGTGCTCCATGAATTGCGGACCGGCTTCGATCTTCGTAAACAGGCGCCATGACAACCGAACCTCAGATCACCCCCGAACTCGTTGCCAGCCATGGCCTCAAGCCCGACGAATATCAGCGCATTCTCGACCTGATCGGGCGGGTGCCGACGTTCACGGAGCTTGGCATCTTCTCGGCGATGTGGAACGAGCACTGCTCGTACAAATCCTCGCGCATCCATTTGAAGGGATTGCCGACCAAAGCGCCGTGGGTGATCCAGGGGCCCGGCGAAAACGCCGGCGTGATCGACATCGGCGACGGGCAGGCGGTGGTCTTCAAGATGGAGAGCCACAACCACCCGAGCTTCATCGAGCCCTATCAAGGCGCGACCACCGGCGTCGGCGGCATCCTGCGCGACGTCTTCACGATGGGCGCGCGGCCGATCGCCAATTTGAACGCGCTGCGCTTCGGCCGGCCCGACCATCCCAAGACGCGCCATCTGGTCGCGGGCGTCGTTGCCGGCATCGGCGGCTACGGCAATTGCGTCGGCGTG
>JANMAN010000185.1:0-2194 GCA_031359885.1 Tardiphaga sp.
CACCTGACGATCCTCCGGCACGTAGCCGATGCCGGCGCGGGCGATCAGATGCGGCCTGCGACCCTGCATCTCGCGGTCGCCCACCTTGACGATGCCCCGCCGCGGCGGCACCAGCCCGGCCAGCGCCTTCATCGTCGTCGACTTGCCAGCGCCATTGCGGCCGAGCAGCGCCATGGTTTGGCCTTGCGTCACGGCAATGCTCAAGCCGAACAGGATCTGGCTCGCGCCATAAAAGACGTCGATGCCGCTGGCTTCGAATATGGCGGGCTTTTTCATGCGTGGTCCGCGTCGAAAGATTGTCCGAGATAGGCCTCGATGACGGCCGGGTTAGCGCGGATCTGATCTGCTGTACCCTCAGCCAGCACTTGTCCGTAGCTGAGAACCCTGATCGTTTGCGCGATCTTGAACACGATATCCATGTCGTGCTCGATGAAGATCAGCGTCATCGCTTCCTTCTGCCAAAGGCGATGCACGGTATTGATCATCTGCCAGCGCTCCTCCGGCCCCATGCCAGCGGTGGGCTCGTCGAGCAATAACACGCGCGGCTCACTGACGAGGGCCAGCGCCACATCGAGCAGTTTCTGGTCGCCGTGCGACAGGTTGCGCGACAGCGTCTCGGCCTTCCCTCCCAAGTCGACCAGTTCCATCACCGCATCGGCGCGCTCGAACGAGGAGGCCAGCGGGAAGCGGTGATGCATCGCGGTGTGGTGGTGATGGTGGGCATTGACCGCGCCCTGCAGCGCTTCGCGCACCGTTAGACTCGGAAAGATGCTGGCGATCTGAAAGGCGCGGCCGATACCGGCGCGTACGATCTCGTGCGGCGGCAAGCCTGCGATATCGCGATCATTCAGCAACACGCGGCCGCTGTCGGGCTTGATGGCCCCAGAGATCAGATTGAAGAACGTGGTCTTGCCGGCGCCATTTGGCCCGATCACCGCCGTCAGCGAGCCAGTCGGAAACTCCAGACTGACGCCATTGCAGGCGGCGACGCCGCCGAACGATTTGCGCAGGTTTTCGATTTTGAGCATGTCTCGTTCCCTACGACACAGGCTCGGCAGGCGCACGTCCGCGCGTCTGCCCGCTGGCGACGCTGCGGCCCGATACCGATCTCCGCCACGGCCATTTCTCGACGATGATATCGAGCAGACCTTTGCGCAGGCCGAGCGCGAACAGCAAGATGATGCTGCCGAGGAACAGGCCGTAGTGTTCGGTGTGACGGGTGACGAGATCGTTGAGGAATAGCAGGATAGTGGCGCCGGCGAGCGGGCCCAGGAATACCGAAGTGCCGCCCAGCATGATCATGAATACCGCTTCGCCCGAAATCGACCAGTAGGCGAAATCGGGATAAGCCCCCGACACAAACAGTCCCATCAAGATACCGCCCATGGAGCCGAACACGCCCGAGAGTATAAAGGCGATCAACCGCATACGCCATACCTTGATGCCGAGGAACTGGGCGCGCATGGGATTGTCGCGGATCATGCGCAGCGTGTAGCCGAACGGCGACTGCACGATGTGGCGCATGATCAGGAGCGAGCCCACCAGCATCACGCAGCAGAACATGTAGAGATGCGGCAGCTGGTCGAGATGAATGCCTAGGAAAGGCGGCCGGGGCAGGCCGCCGGTAAGGCCCTGGTCGCCGCCCGTAACCGGCGTCCAGGCGATGATCATGCTATGCATCAGCATCTGGAAGGCGAGTGTGATGAAGGAAAAGTAGATCTCCTTCAGCCGCACGCAGATGGCGCCGATCAGCGCAGCAACGGCGGCGGCAAGCAGCAGGGTTGCGGCGAACGCGACGGGAATCGACGTGCCGAGCTTCTGCATCATCAGGCCAAAGCTGTAGGCGCCCAGGCCGAAGAACATGCCGTGCCCAAACGATACCAGCCCGGCATAGCCAACGAGCAAGTTGAGCGAGGTCGCAAACAGCCCGAAGGCCGAGACGCGGATGATGAAGTCCGACAGCGCCTTGCCGGGAAAGATATAAGGGAGGAGCGCCAACACCAACAGAGCGATGACGGCGGCGGCGAGGTCACGCAGGATCAAAGAGCGGCTCATGTCAGCTCCCCTTGCCGAACAGGCCGCTCGGCTTGACGATCAGAATGATCGCCATCAACAGGAACATCAGGCCTTCGGTGAACAGGGGGAATCCGATCGAGCCGAAGCTGCGCGTCAGGCCGATCATCAACGCACCCAC
>JANMAN010000189.1:0-2471 GCA_031359885.1 Tardiphaga sp.
CCGATCGGGCGGCCGAACACATGACGCTCCTTGGCGTAATCGGTGGCCTTGGTGATGAACCACTTCGCGTCACCGATGCATTCCGCCGCGATGAGAATGCGCTCGGCATTCATGCCGGACAGGATGTAGCGAAAGCCTTTGCCTTCTTCGCCGATCAAGTTTTCGGCCGGCACCTTCATGTCGGTGAAAAACACTTCGGTGGTCGCGTGATTCATCATCGTGCGGATCGGCCGGATTTCGAGGCCATTGCCGCGCGCCTGCTTCATGTCGACCAAAAACACGGACAGACCGTCGGTGCGCTTCTTCGTGTCTTCCTTCGGTGTCGTGCGCGCCAGCAGCACCATCAGGTCGGAATGCTCGGCGCGGCTGGTCCAGATTTTCTGGCCGTTGACGATGTAATCTCCGTCTGCGTTTTTCTTCGCGACCGTCTTCAGCGACGACGTGTCGGTGCCCGATGTCGGCTCGGTGACTCCGAACGCCTGCAAGCGAACCTCGCCGCTCGCGATCTTCGGCAGCCATTTCGATTTTTGCGCGTCGCTGCCGTGCCGCAGCACCGTGCCCATCGTATACATCTGGGCGTGGCAGCCGCCGCCGTTGCAGCCGGCACGCTGAATTTCTTCGAGGATCGCAGCCGCAGCCGAGAGTTTGAGGCCCGCGCCGCCATATTCCTCAGGGATGAGCACCGAGAGATAGCCGGCCTGCGTCAGCGCATCGACGAAGGCCGAGGGGTAGGCCATGTCGCGATCGAGCTTGCGCCAGTATTCGCCCGGATATTGGGCGCAAAGCTTGGCGACGGAGTCGCGGATGTCGGAAAATTCGTCGTGGTCCGCGGTGTGGGTCTCGGTCAAGGACGATACATTCTTTTGTTATTGGTGGATCAGGAGATGCGGACGGGCAGGCTCTCGTAGCCTTTGACGAAGCTCGAATACACCCGCTTCGGTTCGCCGACAACCTCGATATGGTCGAAGCGTTTCAGCATCTCCTGCCACACGATCTTGAGCTGCAATTCGGCCAGCCGCATGCCGAGGCAGCGGTGGATGCCGAAGCCGAACGACAGATGGATGCGAGGTCGCGCGCGGTCGATGATGAATTCGTCAGGGCGTTCGATCACCTCGTCGTCGCGGTTCCCGGAGACGTACCACATCACGACGCGGTCGCCTTTTTTGATGGTCTTGTCGCCGAGTTGTGTGTCCTGCAACGCCGTTCGTCGCATATGCGCCAGCGGCGTCTGCCATCGGATCACCTCCGGCACGAGCGTGTCGATCAAATCGGGGTTCGCTTTCAGATTGGCGTATTGATCGGGGTTTTCGTTGAGTGCCAGCACCGAGCCGGTCATGGTATTGCGCGTCGTATCGTTGCCGCCGACGATCAGCAGAATGATATTGCCGAGCAGATGGTCGCGATCCATGTGCCGCGTGGCATCGCTGTGCGCCATCATCGAGATCAAATCGTTGCGCGGCTCTGAGTTGACGCGGTCGTTCCACATGTTGGCGAAGAAGGTGGCGCATTCGTTCAACTCGGCGCGGCGCTGCTCCTCGCTTTCGACGATCATGCTTTTCGGCAGCGCAGTCGAGACGTCCGACCAGCGCGTCAGCTTGCGGCGTTGTTCCCACGGAAAATCGAACAATGTCGCCAGCATCTGAGTGGTCAGCTCGATCGAGACCCGATCGACGAAATCGAAGGTTTCGTTGCGGGGCAGGGCGTCGAGCACCTTGCCCGTGCGCTCGCGGATCAGCACGGCGAGTTGGTCGAGATGATCGGGCGTGAACATCGGCGACACGGTCTTGCGCTGTTTGGAATGCAGCGGTTCGTCCATTGCAATGAAGCTCGGCCAATCGTAGCCGGGCGACACGTCGCGGATCGAGATGCCTCCGAGAGCGACGTCGGACGAGTAGATCGCCGGATTGGTATCGACATGCATGATGTCGTTGTATTTGGTCACCGACCAATAAGGCTCGATCGGCGCATTGGTGCAGTAATGCACCGGCTCCTCCTTCCGCAACCTCTCGAACCACGGCCACAGCGTGTCGTCGCGGAAGTGCCTCGGCGCGCCGGGATGAAATTTCTCCAACGGCGTGGAGTGGGCTTCCTCGCGCGCAGCGCGTTGCCTGGCCGCTTTGTCGCTTTGAACCGTGCCATGCATGGTGTGGGTCTTTCTATTTATCCCAATGCCGCTCGTCGTCATTGCGAGGAGCGCGGTCCCTCGTCTTCGAGGGGCCAGTGCGACGAAGCAATCCAGTCTTGCTTGATTTGAAGAAAGACTGGATTGCTTCGCTCGTATCGGACCGGCTGAGGCCGGCCCAATACCACGCTCGCAATGACTCCGAGATACCTCGTCAACTCACAATCCGCACCGGAAGCGTCTCGTAGCCTTTAACGAAACTCGAATACGGCCGCGTCGGGTCGCCGACGACTTCGATACGGTCGAAGCGCTTCATGATCTCTTCCCAAACAATCTTCAACTGCAGCTC
>JANMAN010000219.1:0-1877 GCA_031359885.1 Tardiphaga sp.
GGTGATCGGCACCGTCGAGGCGGCGAAGGCCGCGCCGGACGGCTACACGCTGCTGATGATGTCCAATACGCAGACGGCGAACGAATCGCTTCTGCCGCAACGCAATTACGAATTGATGCGCGACTTCGTGCCGGTCGCGCCCGTCAACACGTCGGATCTGGTGATTGCGGTGCATCCGTCCGTCAAGGCCGCGACGTTGCAAGAGCTGATCGCGCTCGCCAAGTCGCGGCCCGGCGCATTGAATTACGCGTCGTCCGGGCAGGGCACGCCGTATCATCTCGCCGGCGAATTGTTCAAGTCGATGACCGCGACCGATATCGTGCATGTCCCGCATCGAGGCAGCGGCGAGGCGCGCAACAATCTGATCGGCGGGCAGGTCGAAATGATGATCGATGCCGTCACGACGATGGCGCCGAATATCGCCGCTGGACAGGTGCGTGCGTTGGCGACGACGGGCAAGGCGCGCACGGCCGTCCTGCCGGATGTTCCCACGGTCGCCGAAGCCGGCGTCCCCGGTTACGAGGCGACGATCTGGCTCGGCATCATGGCGCCCGTCGGAACACCGAAGGCGATCGTCGAGCGTCTCAACGCCGAGATCAACAAAGCGGTGAAGTTGCCGGACAATGTGCGGCTTTGGGAAAAGCAGGGCGCGATGCCGCTGGCGATGACACCGGTCGAGTTCGATAAATATCTGCGCGACGACATCGTGAAGTGGGCTGCGGTCGTCAAAAGTATTTCCCCGCCGAAATGAATGCGATGGCTATGAACACGCTGAAAATCCTGAGCGGCGGTGCTGCGCAAGGCCTCGTTGAGGCCCTCGCGCCGGTGTTCGAGGCGCGCAGCGGATGGAAGATCGACGGCGATTTCGGCGCGGTCGGAACGATGGCCGCGAAACTCCGCGCGGGTGCCGCAACCGATCTGGTGATCCTGACCGATCCGGTGATCGCGGCCTTGGAGCAGGATGGCTTCATCGTCCCGGCGTCTGCAACGCCGGTCGGTCTCGTCGAAACTGCGGTCGCGGTGCGCGAAGGCGACACGATCGTGCCGATCGCGAATGCAGATGAATTGAAAGCTGCCTTTTTAGCCGCCGATGCGCTGTTCGTGCCGGACATGACATCCTCGACGGCCGGTCAACACGTTGCCAAGGTGCTCGACCAGCTCGGCATCGCCACGCAAATGCGTGCGAGGCTCCATGAATCGCCCAACGGCGCGACGGCCATGCGCAAACTGTCCGAGTCGAAATTCGAGCGCCCGATCGGATGCACGCAATCGACGGAAATTTTGCGGACGCCGGGGCTGACGCTGATCGGTGCGCTGCCGCCGCAATGCGCGCTCGCGACGGTCTACAGCGCGGCGATCACGCGGCAGGCATCGGATGCCGCCGTCGCGCAAGTGCTGATCGAGATTCTGACGTCAGGGGATTACGCAGCGGTTCGCACGAATGCCGGATTTCTTGCGATCGACTAAACAGAACAAGTCTCATAAGACGATGCGCACGCCGGAACGGCATAGTGCGACAGGGAGCGAAGCATGATTGGCATCGGCACACTGGCCAGGTTGACCGATGCCCGTTGAGCACACCGTCTCACGCGATCGTCTCGTGTCCTTCATCCGGTTGGCGCTGATCCGTCTCGGATTGCCGGACGCCGATGCGCAGACCGTGGCTGCTCTGATGGCCGACGCGGATCTGCAAGGCTCCGATGGCCACGGCGTCACGCGGTTGGTGCCGTATGCGAAACGCACCAGGGCGGGCGGCTTCAACGTCACGCCGACCATCCGTGTCGTTCACGATCACCTCGCCACGGCATTGATCGACGGCATCAACGGCATGGGGCATCTGGTGATGTCGCGCGCGGCCGAGTTGGCGATCGCGTAGG
>JANMAN010000238.1:0-14193 GCA_031359885.1 Tardiphaga sp.
GCGATCGGCTATTACGGCGGCGCGGTCGTACGCTTCGCCGACGACAAGCCGCAGGTGCCGACGCAATTGCATTTCGGCGAGAAGGATGCCGGTATCCCGCTCACCGATGTCGAGACCATCAAGAGCAAGCGGCCCGAGGTCGAGGTGTTCGTCTATCCCGGCGCGCAACATGGCTTTGGCTGCGACGAACGCGCGAGCTACGACGAGCCGAGCGCGCAGTTGGCGAAGCAACGCAGCCTCGCATTCTTCGCGACGCATTTGGCGACGGCGTAACAGCGCCGTCACTTCGCAGTGTGACTACTCGCCCTTGACGCCCGCTGTCTTCGCGACATTGGCCCAGCGCTCGCTGTCGCGTTTCAAGGTCGCCTCGAAGGCTTCCGCGGTGCTGCCGACCGGCACCAGATTGACGGCCTGCAAACCTGCGACGCCTTCGGGCGACGCGATGATCTTGGCAAGCTCGGCCGACAATCTGGCGACGATGTCCTTCGGCGTTGCGGCGGGCACGAAAATGCCGACCCAGCCCTCGGCTTCGAAGCCTGGGTAGCCCAACTCGGCCAGCGTCGGCACGTTGGGCAGCTTGGCCTTGCGTTGCTCGCCGCCGACCGCCAACGCACGAATCTTGCCCGCGCTCAATTGCGAGCCGCCGGTCGTGAAATCGATGAACGCAGCCGTCACCTGATTGCCGAGCAGATCGTTGAGCAGCGGCGCGGAGCCGCGATACGGCACATGCGCCATATCGATGCCGGCGTTCTTCTTCAACAGCTCGCCATAGAGATGCGACGTCGTTGCGTTACCGAACGAGCCGTAGGCATATTTGCCCGGCTCGGCCTTCACGGTGTCGATCAATTCTTTTAGCGACTTCATCGGCTGCGCATCGGGCACTGTCAGCACGATCGGCGAGATCGCGACCTGCGTCACCGGCGCGAGATCTTTGAACACGTCATAGGGTAGCTTGTTGAACAAGCTCGGCGCCTGGATGATTTGCGTGATCGCAACCAGCACCGTGTAGCCGTCGGGTTGCGACTTCGCGACGTAATCGTTGCCGATCACGCCGCCGCCGCCTGATTTGTTTTCGATGACGATCGGTTGCTTGAAGACATCGGCGAGCTTGTTCGCCAGCAGCCGGGCCGAGACGTCGGTCGCGCCACCTGCGGGATAGGGCACGACGAAAGTGATGCGCTTGTTCGGATAGCCGTCCGCCTGTTGCGCAAGTGCACTGCCGCCGATCGACAGCGATAGCACTGCCGCTGTGACGATTGATGCGATGATGTTCATGGCCGCCTCCCCGTCGCCCTGTTGCCGGGCGTGAATCGTAATCCGTTGATGCGCGTTATGACACGGCAGGCGTCCCAAAAAGAAGCGGCCCCCGCGTCGCCGCGGAGGCCATTCGTCGCATGCGATTTTCAAAAAATCAGAACCAGCGTTCGCCGACCATGATCGTGTCACCGGGGCTGAGCGGCGTGTTGACCGGTACGATCGCGCGCAACAGGCCCTCGGGCATCGAATGGGTGATGGTAACGTGATCGCGTTTTGCGCGCGGCGAGAAGCCGCCGGCGATCGCGATCGCGCTTTCGACGCTCATATGCGGCACGTAAGGATATTGTCCGGGAGCCGCGACCTCGCCGAGGATAAAAAACGGCCGGTAGGCTTCGATTTCGACCGCCACGGATGGCTCGCGGATGAAGCCGTCACGCAGCCGCGCCGTGATCGCGCCCGCCAGGTCGGCCGGCGTCCGGCCGCGTGCAGGCACGCCGCCGATCAAAGGCATGGTGATCGAGCCGGACGCACCGATCTGGTAGGTGTTCGTGAGGCCGTCCTGGCCATAGACAACGATGCGCAAGCGGTCGCCGGCATCGACGCGGTAGGTCGAATCGAAGGTTGAGGGCGCCAACGGGGGCGGCGCCGCATAGCGCACCGGCATCGGCGAATAATTGCCGCGCGGCGACGAGCGGAAACCGCGACCCAATGCAGCAATCGCACCGCTTCCCGACGCGGGCGAAAACTTCGATCCGGTCAGCAAACCGCGCCGCGCCGGTGCGGGTGCCACTTCGGATGCGGCAACCGGCGGCGCGTTATAAACCTTGGTATCGAGGTCGTTGCGCGGCGCAGGTTGCACCGACGTGGAAGAGCTGGGCGAAGCCTGATTGACGCCGGGCTGCGACATCGCGGCCTGCGCATCGATCGGCGATCCCGACTGTTCGGCGCGCGGCGTGCGCTTGAACAGACCGCCAAGTGCGTTGATAGCGCCGCCGGAATTAGAATTTCCGGCGCTTGAAGATGTAAACAGACCGCGCGGCGCTGGCTGCTGAGGCTGTTGCATCACGACGGCGGGTGGCTGGGCCGATGGCGCCGACCCCGATGTCGTTCCGCCATAAACAAGAGCGTCGAGATCGGGCCGCGACTGCGCCAGAGCGATCGACCCAAAGCAACCCGTGACCGAGATCAAAGACACGGCGGCGAAAACAGGCAGACGGCACGCAGACAAAACTGACACGAGAGCAATCCCTCATCACGAGACTGTCCGTGTTATGCACTCGTTAGGGTTAATAATCCGTTGGCACCGTGCCGACGGCACTATCCCAAACGCGACGCTGCCGCGTCTGGGATACGCATTCGCGGTCTGATTGACCCCGGGCTCAGGCCGGCACGCCTACCCCGATCGGACAGGCGACGCCGGTGCCGCCGAGCCCGCAATAGCCGGCAGGGTTCTTCGCCAGATATTGCTGGTGATAATCCTCGGCAAAATAGAACGCGCCGGCGGGCGCGATCTCGGTGGTGATTACGCCGATGCCTTTGGCGGACAGCGCCTTCTGGTAGGTCGCTTTCGACGCTTCGACGGCTTTGGCCTGGTCGTCGCCGAAAGTGTAGATCGCCGAGCGATATTGCGTGCCGACGTCGTTGCCCTGCCGCATGCCCTGCGTCGGATTATGGCTTTCCCAGAACGTCTTCAGCAATTTGTCGTATGAGATTTTGGCTGGGTCGAACACCACCAGTACCACTTCGGTGTGGCCGGTGCGGCCCGAACAGGTCTCTTCATAGGTTGGATTGGGCGTGCGCCCGCCGGCATAGCCGACCGCCGTGGTGTAGATGCCGTCGCCCAATTCCCAGAACTTGCGCTCAGCACCCCAGAAACAGCCAAGTCCGAACACGGCCTGCTGCAAACCTTCCGGGTAGGGCGGCTCGATCTGGCGGCCGTTGACGAAATGCGTCTTGGCCGTCGCAATGGGAGTCGAACGCCCCGGCAGCGCCTCGGCGGCATCGGGCAATGCAGTGGTCTTGCGCATGAAGAACATCGGATCGCTCCTGTCTGAATGGGATGGCTCACATATAAGACGTATCCGGCAAAACGGCAGATGCGCGGAGTGGCACTCTGCGTTTTAGTTCCGGGAATAGCCGATCAGTGGCTTCCTGGCGCGGAACACCAGCATCAAGATGATGCCCAGCACGCCCATGACGGCCCAGACCGGCTGATCGAGAACCAGGCGGATCGGCGTCCAGAGCGACGGCGCGCTGCTTTCGACCGTCGCGCGGAACGCCGCCTGGCTTGCCTGGTGGACGTCGTTCCAGAATTCGCCGAGTTTGGTCAGGCGTGCGGCCTGGTCCGCGATCGAGCGCGCACCGTCATAAACTAGGAAAATGAAACCGCCGGCCAGCAGCAACAGTCCTATCAGACGAAAGAAACCGCGGATCATGCCAACACACCTTGTATGGAGCCCCGCCATTAACGGCCGGGCCGTCCGATGACAAGCGCAACGGACGGTTTGACCGACCGGAAACCGTTGACGCTTGAAAACCAGACCTCTATAAGGTGCGCCATTGGCGGCGGGCGAAATCCTGCCGCCGCTGTTCTTTGGGTGGCGCCTTCTTTCTTAGCGTCGTTCATCCGGCCGATGGCCGGGGTCCAGCGGTTCCGCCAGCACCCGTAGCACCATCGGCGTGAGTTGCGCTTGTCGCGCGACCGTCGCCGTTGACGACACGCAAGACATCAATTGCAGCCCGGTTGCCCCATAGGTCGCCATCGGGGCGCTGCCGAAGGATTTGAGACACATGGCCAATACGACCTCTGCAAAAAAAGCGACTCGCAAGATCGCCCGCCGCACGATCGTCAACAAGTCGCGCCGCACTCAGATGCGCGGCTCGGTCCGTACCGTCGAAGAAGCGATTGCGAGCGGCGACCGCGAAGCGGCGTTGAAGGCGATGGCGAACGCCGAGCCGGCCTTGATGAAAGCGGCGCAGCGCAACATCGTCCATCGCAATCAGGCGAGCCGCAAGGTGTCGCGCCTGAGCAAGCAGATCGCCAAGCTCGGTCAGCAGGCCGCGACCTAATCTCTTTATTTCCGCTTTGCGGATACGACGACAAGCCCGGCTCGCGCCGGGCTTTTTTGTTGCGTCGTCCCGACGATCCGTTCGCGCTGATCGCGCGCGACGTCTTTGCACGAGCCACCACAGCGAGGACGGAAACGAACGCGAAGCGAATCTGGTCGCCGCGAACCAATCCAGAAGTCGCGTGAGGCTCATCTCACAGCCAAGACGATGGATGCGTATCGCATAGGCTCTCTGTCGAACGCTTAGTGCATTGCAATACGGTCGCTACCGATGCGACGCATCGTTCCGCTCAATCCGCGCATCACGAAAACTGCCATCGCATTGCGAACGCCTGTCACGCGTGGGTGCTCTGACGCTTGCAGCGTCTATCGATCGGCGCGACAGGTTCAACTGTTATGCAAATTTTTTTTCGATCGTGCGCGCGACCGATGCGATTTGGTCTTGCGTGATCGCGGATCCGATGGAGTCGAATCGACGCGCCTCATCGCGAGGCCTTGCAATTGCGCATGATTCAAAAAGCAACAGCGCGAGCTTGCGCGCGTACACGCCGCCGTGAGGGTTACGTTGCTCATCCGCACAGAAAAAAACGCGCGCGCTTAATCACTTAAAGCCATAGCGGGGTGCAGCATTTGAAAAATGGTTTCGCGGCGCCACGACAGGTTAAGAATTTGTGAATTTTTTTTAAGGACGCGTATTCCTGTCACACTTGCCCGCGCGTCCGGATTCATCGCGCAGATTCAAAACGTTGCCGTTTCGCATTTGGCGTGTCGGCTCGCGGTCGTCGTCGGAATGCTGCTGCACCCGCTGCGCTGACGAATCAAATTCGTTGCGAGTCGAAAACGCTCGTGTATTTCTTAAATCGTTCGCGGCGCTCCGCGGTTGTCACGGTCAGTGCGATCGAGGACCACGGCGGGCAGGCAGGCCAGTGCGGTTTGGTTGTCAGCGACGCTTTCCCAGTGTTGGACGGGTGACGACTCATAGCGATGTGAGACTGCGGGTCTGTGTCTGAAGCTCGAGCATGACGTTGGCGACAACGTCCTGCAAGAGAACGACGAGACCTCCGGACGACGCGGAAGGCGAGAAGCCGATCAAACCCGGAGCGCAAGAATGCGCGGGGACTGGTCGGTGGTTGATCTGAGTTAGGGCGTCACGAACTGACATTGAAACACGATTAGAGTGGGAGCTCGCTGCGTCAGCCCGCGGCGAGAGGGGGAGGTTTTATGTTTTTTCCGGTTTGCCATCTCATGACGACGGTCGCCTTTGCCCCCTCGCCGATTGATCCCACACGATATCTTTTGCGAACTGCAGACAGAACGTCGCGGACGCAGGAGCGCATGGTCCGCTCGCTGAGCTGATCGCGCTCCCTCACACTCCCGCTCTCCTCATCGATCTGCCAACGGCGTGTCAGCCGAACGGCTTGTCTATGACGAAGCGGATGTGCTGAGCGCTGCCGCCGCGAGAGCGGCGCACCACCGACACTGTCTGCTGCTTCATTCCTCTTTTTGAAAAGTCGTCACACCATGGCAAACATCGAACAGGACCGCTGGTCGCGCGTCAAAGGTCGCCTGCGGTCGAGCGTCGGCGAGGACGTGTATTCGAGCTGGTTCGCACGCATGGATCTGGAAAGCGTCCAGAGCGAAAGCGTTCAGATGTCGGTGCCGACGCGCTTTCTCAAAAGCTGGATTCAAGCACATTACGCCGAGCGCGTGTTGAGCTGCTGGCAGGCTGAAATGCCGGAAGTGCACCGCATCGATTTGAGCGTGCGCACCGCGATGCGTTGCGCGACACCGGCGAAGGATGCACCGTCCGTCGACGCACGCCGCAACGAGCGTGGCGACAACCGTCCCGCTCCCGAACTGCGCGCGACCGCGACCGCGCCGGTCTCCGCGACGCATGACGCGCTCGGCGGCTCGCCGCTCGATCCGCGGCTGACATTCGCGAGCTTCGTGCTCGGCAAGTCGAACACGCTGGCACATGCCGCCGCACGTCAGGTCGCGGAAGGCCGCCGCGGCGACGCGGTGATGTTCAACCCGCTTTATATTCATGCCGGTGTCGGCTTGGGCAAAACCCACCTGCTGCAAGCCGTGACATGGGCCGGCAATTCCGGCACCGAGCGCAAGGTGTTGTATCTCACCGCCGAGAAATTCATGTACGGCTTCGTCGCCGCTCTGAAGACGCAGACCGCGCTCGCGTTCAAAGAGGCATTGCGCGGCATCGACGTTCTCGTCATCGACGATCTGCAATTCCTGCAAGGCAAATCCACCCAGGCCGAGTTCTGCCACACGCTGAACGCGCTGATCGATGCCGGCCGCCAGGTCGTGATCGCCGCCGATCGCCCGCCGTCCGATCTGGAGAGCCTGGACGATCGCGTGCGCTCGCGCCTTGCCGGCGGCCTCGTCGTCGAGATGGGCTCGCTCGGCGAAGAACTTCGCCTCGGCATCCTCAAATCACGCGTCGCCGCCGCTCGTGCGCATCATGCGACCTTCGACGTGCCGGCCCCGGTGCTGGATTATCTCGCCCGCGCCATCACCCATAATGGTCGCGACCTCGAAGGCGCGGTAAACCGCCTGCTCGCGCATTCGAAACTCAACGCGACATCCGTCACGCTGGAGATGGCCGAGCGCGAAGTGCGCGACCTGATCCGTCCACAGGAACCCAAGCGCATCAAGATCGAAGACATCCAGCGCGTCGTCGCTCGCCAGTACAATGTCAGCCGTTCGGACCTCTTGTCGTCGCGCCGCACCGCGAACGTGGTCCGACCGCGACAGGTCGCAATGTATCTCGCCAAGACGATGACGTTGCGTTCGTTGCCGGAAATCGGCCGGCGCTTCGGCGGCCGCGACCACACGACGGTCCTGCACGCCGTGCGCAAGATCGAGGCACTTGTGGGCAAGGACATCGCCTTGAATGACGAGGTCGAGGGCCTCAAGCGTCAATTGCAAGAACCGAGCTGAGCGACGGGTCTCCTGTCCTGGCGCAGCGCATCGCCCATTCGGTGCGCCGGCGGCACCCGTTGCTTGTGATCCGTTAAAAACATCCCCGTGGACCGGCCTTCGCCGCCCTTGCGCTGATCGCCCATCCACGGCACGTTGCCGTCCCCGCGCGGGGGCGGTTGGCGGCCAGCCTGCCCCTGGCGACAGCTAGTCGAATGGCAATCACACCATCGGAATTAAGTTATGAAGGTCACGGTCGAGCGCGCGCAACTCCTGAAGTCGCTGAGTCACGTCCATCGCGTGGTCGAACGCCGCAATACGATTCCTATTCTGGGCAACGTGCTGCTGCGCGCCGAAGGCGGGCGGCTTGCGCTCAAAGCGACCGACCTCGATCTTGAAGTGACCGAAACCTTGCCGGCCGAAACCGCGACCGCCGGCTCGACCACCGTCCCCGCCCACATGTTCTACGACATCGTCCGCAAACTGCCGGACGGATCGCAGATCGTGCTCGAAAGCGACGGCGACCGCGCCGTGCTGGCGATCCGGGCCGGGCGCTCGCGCTTTACGTTGCAGACGCTGCCGGAAAACGATTTTCCCGATCTGGCCGCCGGCGACATGACCCATTCGTTCGCGCTGCCGGCGTCGTCGGTGAAACGACTGATCGACCGCACGCAGTTCGCGATCTCCACCGAAGAGACGCGCTACTATCTCAACGGCATCTATTTGCACAGCGCCGGCACGGCCGCCGCCGCGACGTTGCGCGCGGTCGCGACCGACGGCCATCGCCTGGCGCAGGTCGATCTGCCGCTACCCAAGGGCGCGTCAGGCATGCCGGGCGTCATCGTGCCGCGCAAGACGGTCGGCGAAGTCCAGCGCCTGATCGAGGACGCCGAGGCCGAGGTCACCATCGAACTGTCGCAAGGCAAGATTCGTTTCACCATCGGCCATGTCGTGCTGACGTCGAAGCTGATCGACGGCACGTTTCCCGATTACGGCCGAGTCATTCCGCAGAACAACGACAAAGAATTGATCGTCGACAAGAAGGACTTCGAGGCGGCGGTCGATCGCGTGTCGACGATTTCGAGCGAGCGCGGCCGCGCGGTGAAGCTTGCATTGTCCGCCGGCAAACTGGTGCTGTCGGTGACCAATCCCGACTCGGGCAGCGCCACCGAGGAGATCGAGGTCGAGTACGCGTCGGACGCGCTCGATATCGGCTTCAACTCGCGCTATCTGCTGGACATTGCAGCGCAGATCGAGGGCGAGGTTGCGGTGTTGCGTCTGGCCGATCCCGGCTCGCCGACGCTGGTGCAGGACAAGGACGCCAAAGGCGCGTTGTATGTGCTGATGCCGATGCGGGTTTAGGGTTCGGTTCTCACTGCTGTCATCGCCTGGCTCTTTCTTTCCCTCTCCCCCTGTGGGAGAGGGTGGCTTCGCGTAGCGAAGTCGGGTGAGGGGTTCATGTCGCAAAAACCGCATCACCAATCCGTCGCTAGTCGGATTCGGAGTTTCGCAAAAGAGATGCGTCATGCGCCAACGGACGCAGAAGCCGCGATGTGGCGGCTACTTCGCCATCGCCGTCTTGCCGAGTTCAAATTTAGACGCCAGGTTCCTTTTCAAAGCTACATCCTCGACTTCGTATGCTTTGATAAAAAGTTGGTTGTCGAAGTCGATGGAAGCCAGCACGCATTGTCAGAGCGAGATACGGCAAGAGACATGGTACTTGTTTCTGAGGGTTTCAGGATCGCGCGCTACTGGAATAATGACGTCCTTCAAGAGCGCTCGTCTGTTTTAGAAGATTTGCTTGCCAAATTGACAGCGAACAATCTTTGACCCCTCACCCGACGCCGAACTTCGTTCGGCGCCACCCTCTCCCACAAGGGGAGAGGGAAAGAAAGAGCAGCCCGCTCCGTTCCCATGATCCCCTCCCGCATCCGCCGACTGTCGCTGACGCATTTCCGCAACTATCGTGCGGCGAGCCTGCGAACCGATGCCGACCTCGTCGTGCTGGTCGGACCCAACGGCGCAGGCAAGACCAATTGCATCGAAGCGATCTCGCTGTTGTCGCCTGGCCGTGGGCTACGCCGCGCGACGCTTGACGACGTCGCCGACATTCAAGGCGACGGCTCGTGGGCGGTCTCGGCCGAAGTCGAGGGCGCACAGGGCCTCGCGACATTGGGAACCGGCATCGACCCGCCGCTTGCGGATTCGACGGCCACGACGCGGCGCTGCCGGATCGACCGCGAGCCGGTGACGTCGGCCACTGCGTTCGGCGATCACCTGCGCATTGTTTGGCTGACGCCGGCGATGGATCAATTGTTCATGGGTGCTGCCTCCGAGCGCCGGCGATTCTTCGACCGCTTGGTGCTCGCGATCGACAGCCAGCATTCCTCGCGCGTATCCGCACTGGATCGCTCATTGCGCTCGCGCAACCGCCTGCTTGAAGATCGCCATTATGATCCGCATTGGTGCGATGCCATCGAACGCGAGACCGCAGAGCTCGCCGTTGCCGTTGCCGCGATGCGGGCACAGACCATCACGCGGCTTGCGGCGGCCCTCGATACGCGCGCGCAAGATTCCGCATTTCCATCGGCAAAAATCGCACTCGACGGCTGGATGGAAAACGCCTTGGTGAACGAGCCAGCCACGGCAGTCGAGGACCGCTACCGACGATCGCTGCGCGACAACCGCGCGCGCGACGCCGCCGCCGGACGCACACTCGACGGCCCCCATTTGACCGATCTAATGGTGATCTATGCGCCGAAGAACATGCCTGCACGCGACGCTTCGACCGGCGAGCAGAAGGCGCTGCTAATCGGCCTCGTGCTCGCCCATGCGGGGCTGGTTGCCGAGATGACCGGCATCGCGCCACTGTTGTTGCTCGACGAGGTCGTCGCCCATCTCGATCCCGGCCGCCGCATCGCGCTATTCGCGGAACTGGCCAAGCTCGGCGCACAAGTCTGGATGACCGGCGCCGACCCCGCCGCTTTTGCCGATATCGGCCTATCCGGAGACATGTTCGAAGTCGCAGATGGGGCGATCAGCAAGCGCGTTCCGCGCCTGTAAAACTCTCAATGCGTCATCGGTCGATAGACGTTGCGCGCCGCGAAGCCTTGCGGCGTGTGGCTCTGAAACCGCGTTTCGCTGGTATGGCCCGATCCGTTGCGTTGGATCTGGGTCGTGTACACGCCGCGCGCCGTCGTCGTCACGACCGTGTCTCCGCGCCGAACCGATCTGGCGACAACGTCGTCAGCGTGCGCATCGACACAGAATGCGGCCAATGCGGTCAGGACGATGACTGTCTTCATGAGCGGTCCCCTTTTCAAAAGCGCATTCTACGATGCAGAGGTTTGAGCCATGTAAAAGCATTGATTCGAATTGTCGCTTCCTTGCCGAATCGAGGTGGCAAGCGAGACCCGTACACAGCGCTTTTTGCCCGCTTCAGAGCCGGTCATTTCCGAGCTTAAAAAAGCCTTCAAAAATCCCATTTATTCAAGAGCTTACAAGCCGTCCATTTGCCCTAGCCGCAGTGCGGGATTCATGGCACAAACAGAGCTCTCGGCGGCAACGTTTTCGCGCTGATTCGCAAGACCCTCATAGGCCCTCACAATGACAGAACCCGCCCGGCAGCCCAGCGCCGAAAACGATCCCTCAATGCCGATCGAATATGGCGCGGAATCGATCCGGGTGTTGAAGGGTCTCGACGCGGTCCGCAAGCGACCGGGCATGTATATCGGCGACACCGACGACGGCTCCGGCCTGCATCACATGGTCTATGAAGTCGTCGACAACGCCATCGACGAGGCGCTGGCCGGGCATGCAAGCGCCGTCGAAGTCGTTTTGAATGCCGACGGCTCTGTGACCGTGCGCGACGACGGCCGCGGCATTCCCGTCGACATCCACAAGGGCGAGGGTATTTCGGCGGCCGAGGTCATCATGACCCAGCTCCACGCCGGCGGAAAATTCGACCAGAACTCCTACAAGGTGTCCGGCGGGTTGCACGGCGTCGGCGTTTCCGTCGTCAATGCGCTGTCGAGCAAATTGCAGTTGCGCGTCTGGCGAGGCGGCAAAGAGCATTTCATCGAATTCGCCCATGGCGACGCGGTGGCACCACTGAGCGTGGTCGGGGACGCCAACGGCAAGCGTGGCACCGAGGTGACGTTTTTGGCTTCGACCGAAACCTTCACGATGATCGAATATGATTTCGCGACGCTCGAACATCGGCTTCGCGAGCTCGCCTTCTTGAATTCTGGCGTCAACATCGTGCTCTCCGACATGCGCCACCCAGTCGAGCGGCGCGAGCAGATGATGTATCAAGGCGGCGTCGTCGAGTTCGTCAAATACCTCGATCGTAACAAAAAGCCGATGGTGCCCGCACCGATCATGCTGGCATCTGAGATCAACGGCATCGGCGTCGAAGCAGCGCTCTGGTGGAACGACAGCTACCATGAAAACGTGTTGTGCTTCACCAACAACATTCCGCAGCGCGACGGCGGCACGCATCTCGCGGGCTTTCGCGGCGCGCTGACGCGACAGGTCAACGGCTATGCCGAGGTGGTCGCAAAAAAAGAAAAGATCGCACTGACCGGCGACGATTGCCGCGAGGGCCTGACAGCCGTGCTGTCGGTGAAAGTCCCCGATCCGAAATTCTCGTCGCAGACGAAGGACAAGCTGGTCTCGTCCGAAGTGCGGCCAGTGGTCGAAAGCGCCATCAACGCCGCGCTCCAGACCTGGTTCGAGGAACATCCCGCCGAGGCGAAAGTCATCGTCAATAAGGTGATCGAGGCCGCTGCCGCGCGCGAGGCTGCGCGAAAGGCGCGCGAGTTGACGCGGCGCAAAGGCGCGCTCGATATCGCCTCATTGCCCGGCAAGCTCGCCGATTGCCAGGAGCGCGACCCGGCTAAATCCGAACTCTTCATCGTCGAGGGCGACTCCGCCGGCGGCTCCGCGAAGCAAGGCCGCAACCGCGAATTCCAGGCCGTGCTGCCGCTGCGCGGAAAAATTCTCAACGTCGAGCGCGCGCGCTTCGACAAGATGCTCGGCTCGGAGCAAATCGGCACGCTGATCACGGCGCTCGGTACCGGCATCGGCCGCGACGATTTCGACCTCGCCAAGTTGCGCTACCACAAGATCATCTTGATGACCGACGCCGACGTCGACGGCGCGCATATCCGCACGCTACTGCTGACGTTCTTCTTCCGCCAGATGCCGACGCTGATCGAAGGCGGCTTCCTCTACATCGCGCAGCCACCGCTCTATAAGGTGACGCGCGGCAAGTCTGAGCAGTACCTCAAAGACGAGCGCGCGCTGGAAGACTATCTCATCTCGACCGGCCTCGACGATTGCATCTTCATGCCGTCGACCGGCGAACACCGCACCGGCCGCGATCTCCTTGCGCTGGTCGAAGATGCCCGTAGCATTCGCGGCACGCTGCATAATCTTCACAGTCGCTACAATCGCGGCGTCGTCGAACAGGCCGCCATTGCCGGCGTGCTCAACCCACGCGTCACGGCGGACACCGCGACTGCCAACGAGGCTGCCGCCTATATCGCGCGGCGGCTCGACATCCTTGCGGATGAAGTCGAGCGCGGCTGGGTCGGCGAATTCCGCGAGGGCGAGGGTTTCTTCTTTACGCGCACGATCCGTGGCGTGAAGGATGTTGCTATCATCGACGACGCGCTGCTCGGCTCGGCCGATGCGCGCAAGCTCGACGACTACGCATCGTCGTTGCAGGAGGCCTATCCGAAGCCGGGCATTCTGCGTCGCAAGGACTCGGAGACCCCAATCCACGGCCCGGTCGGCCTGTTCGAAGCCGTCACAGACGCCGGCCGGAAGGGCATCGCGCTGCAACGCTACAAAGGCCTCGGCGAGATGAACCCCGGCCAGCTGTGGGAAACCACGCTCGACACGAACGAGCGCTCGCTGCTGCAGGTGAAGATCAAGGAGGTCGACGAAGCCGACGACATCTTCACCAAGCTGATGGGAGACGTCGTCGAACCGCGTCGTGAGTTCATTCAGGACAATTCGCTCAGTGCGAATGTGGATGTGTGACCCCAGATTTGCTATCATGCGCGAAAGGATGCCGATATGAAGCCGTCCGATCGTCTCAGCGCGCACCGCGATCGTGTGATCGAAATTCTAAATCGCAGAAAATTGCAGAATCCACGGCTATTTGGTTCGGTCGCCCGACGGGACGATGACGACTTGAGCGATCTCGATATTTTGGTCGAGGCACCGCCTGGAACATCCCTTTTTGATCTTGCTGCCGCAGAAATCGAAATCGAGGAACTGCTGGGATGCAGAACTGAGGTTTTGACCGATGGCTTTTTGGCGCCGGATGTTCGTCAGCGCGTCATGGTCGATCTCGTAACACTGCAATGAGCGGCCGCTCGGCTGATGATTGGCTTGGCGACATCGTCTTGTGGGGCGAGAGACTTGAGTTACATCTTCGAAATGCAACGTGGGCCTCGTTTTTTGCAAACGTGATGTTGCAAGACGCGGTTTCAAAATGCGTCGAGGCGATCGGCGAAGCCGCCGGAAAGCTGGACGATCTCGACCATGCTCTCAGTGCGCAGTTTTTCGGCATTCAGTTGAAGCTAGCCCGTCGCAGTCGCGATCGCCTATCTCACGGTTACTACCACGTCGATCTTGCAATCCTTTGGCAGACCGCGACCGAGTCCGTTCCCGGTCTCGTTGCGGCAGCTAGATCAGCACGAGACGTGCTGCGTCGAGAACCGTGACGCAATGGTCGTGCAATGGGACGACGTCTCCCTGCTCGGCATCGATGTCGGTTTTTCCAAAACGGCGAAATCCACCGGGATTGCGATCTATGAGCACGGCCGCCTGACGACGCTCACCTGCGTCGGGTCGTCGACGCAAGATCGTGAGGACGTGCTGCCGTTAGGCCTCGCGTTCGATGCGATCGCGATCGACGGTC